>JBEIGW010000421.1:0-1633 GCA_040381655.1 Deltaproteobacteria bacterium | reverse complement strand
AGGGCTGATGAAAATGAACTTTCAGGATTATCCAGGCTGTAAATGTTTTCAAAACCTGTTTTATTCATTCCCAGAAGTTCTGCTAAGCCGCTTGGCTTCCTGTTATCAAACGGAGGCCCTTTGGATATAAAGACGGTCTCATCTATTCGCCTCGTCAAGTAAATCACTTCCTGGCAACCTGCGGCTTTCAATACTTGCACTGGATGGAGGTCAGCCCACCCGCCAAGGGAAACAGCTCCCGCAAGGTGCTCGTTACTTTCAAAAGCTACATATTTCCCAAGAGACGGTTCTTGTGGTGATTTTTCGAGAATCTGTCGCCAGGTGCTGCTAGATCCGAGATCAATGGCTTTCTTTGCTTTCCAGTCATTACTGGATTCTGCCCATGCATCAATGAGACGTGGGGGGAGACCTGGAGAAACCCAGTATCCAAATCGGATCTGGTCAAAATTAATTTGGAGGCTTCGCGGCTGCGACGCACCATAGAGTTTGTCGTAGTCACGTAATTTATTGACGGCTTCTTGATCCTTGACAACCGAAGTAATCATTATGCTTTTTGTCGCAAGGCCAGGAAGATCGTCAATACGATGTTTTGAGTTTTCAACTCTGCGAGTTCGCCAGTCTCGAATCATCGCGGTAAATCGTTCGCCGCATGTGCCGCTTATGGTTTGCTTTGCGCTGATTTCGCTCCAAAGCATATTGTCTGTGCCAGCGGAGCAGTCGTTTATAAAAGAGCTCATATCCGGCGGGCTATGACCATAGCCTGCATAGAAGTCAGCCACTCGTCCGATAAGGGAGACAAACTTGGAGAAATTCACAACTCCAGGTCGAAAAAACACGTCTGAATCTTCCGCGTCAAGGTTCACCAGCGATAGAGCAGCTTTCTGGACTTCCCTGACATTAAGCCGGAACTGCATAATATCAATGAGAGGCCGCAGCTTAAGAAAAATCTCCGGATTAATCAGATCCCTAAACTCATCACTACCAAATATTGTATTCATATCAGTGGCCAACTTTGAGTAGTCAGTTCGACTAAGATCAAATACGCCTTTTTCTTGTAGTTGTGCGGCCAGGGTTTTGAAAGACAACAAAGCTTGCCATTCAGGCTCTGCGGTGACTTGGCTAGCGTATCCAATCGTCGATTTTAGTAACAGGGCCAGAGCACTGGCTTTTGATTTTTCGTCAAGAGTTCGTACAGCCTTATTTAAGGATATGCTCTCATAAATAAATGTGGTGATCGTAGAAGAGCTTCCACCGGCGAAGACATGAATTTCCCCCCATTTTGGTAGGATCTTGGCAAGGCCCATGACCTGAGCAACAATGTGTGTACCGTTGCCGCGAAGAGCAACGCAACGCTCTGGTTTCTCAGAGTTGGCGTCTTGGACTCGTGATGTCGCGTCTCTGGACTTACACGCCTGAAAAGTCGAAGTCATTGCGACCATTATGAACAGTATAAGCTTTGAAGAAATAGGATTAGTCATGGGCTGGTCCGCCTTTTTGCCGTGTTTAAGCCGAGACATCTGCCAATCATCATACATTAAATGACTCTTCGAAGGCGAGTTCCCCAAGTTTTCAAAACAATGCATTTTATAAAAAAATCACACAGAATATTTTTTGAAAATATTCTGGGCGATGT
>JBEIGW010000420.1:0-1720 GCA_040381655.1 Deltaproteobacteria bacterium | reverse complement strand
TTCCTCTGCCAGGAGGCGAGCGATTTCCTGTCCCACTGCGACGAGCGGGTTTTGTTGCCTGTCGCTTGTATTACTGTGAGTAACGTTCGGCCCAGCAGAGGGAAAGATCGCTGCACCGAACAAGTCCAATGTAAGTTGTATGCTCTGCATAGCTTGTCCACATTATGTGGACTCTTGTGGCGCTAGCCATGCGGAGTGTCGTTGGGGGGTGGAGATCGCCAGAGAGGAGATCCTTGCCGTGCTGTGCATTCCCGTTAAACGGGAAACATCGGTGGCTAAACGCGCAAAAATTTTTTTTCAGGGAACTCGGGGCTATTACACGACTTGGAAGGTTACGAGTGGAGAAAACAAGAATGGGGTGTCTTTCTTTTGGAATTTAGACAAAAAGATTTATTTGCGTAATGTTTACGCAAATTTGTTTTTTCCTTTGTCCCAAGTCCAATTTCTAGGCAGGCATCAGCACCTCCATGATTTGAGCGACAGATTGACCTTGATACAGCAGCACTTGTGTTAATTCAACCACCTGCTGCACTGCCTCACGGGAGAGAGTGTAAAGTCGTTGCCCAATCGGTTGCTCATGGTTATCAGCAAAGTCAAACCGCTCAGATTTTTGTCCACTACAACTAGCTTGCGCTCAGGGCAGACTGCGCGACACAACTTAAGCAGAAGTGGCGTTTGACCGCTTCCTCATTGCGTAGCTGAGCGTCTTCAAAGCCTACCAGTTGCTTGGAAAACTCGTGAAAAGTTTCGACGGGCCAGCGAAAACTCCAAGTTGAAAATGTTCGTGAGGCATCCCAATGAAGGGCATCAGTTAAAAGAAATCGAGGGGCATCACTCAAGTCCGGTGTTTCATGAACCATCACCAAGCGTTTACGACCATATTTTTTCAGACGAACCACCTTACTAAATGCCCAGATTTCTCGAATTTCACCATTACGGCAGCGTACTTTCTTGTGGCGAAAACTCTCTTGATGCTCTTGTCTCAATGACTCGGCTACCTTTTGCACCTGCTGCCATTGATTGTCCCACAAAATCAGTCGTGTGACTTCAATCTCACTGACCCAGTGTTTGCCAGATGATTCGATGAGTTGGGTCAACGGATGAGTCAATACCCCCTGGTCAAAGGCATAATCCGCTTGCGGATAGTGCCCTTCTGCTTCGATTTGTCTGACGATATCGACGGCCATCTCGGTGCGCTTGCGATCACCCTGTCCCCCCACCAACAGGTTTTGACCGGACCCAATGCGATCAGGCTGGTACTCGTGTCTAGGTCGGGAAGCTGGGAACCCAGGATCGCCAAACCAAATGCCATCGGGTCAGCCGTTCCCAAGATGAGGGAAGTGCCGGCTGCGGCGATGAGGGAATGGGTGATCGCCATGAAACCTAAAAACATGACTCCTGTTATCGGACGCGATGGGGCATTACCACAATTATCTACCGTTACCAGAATTCCGTAACCGTCGTGTCCGGGGCATTTGATTTGTTGGCGTTGCTGATTTTAAGTATGAATTGTCCTCTAGGCAATTTTTAAAACCTAGGACTAAGCTAACTTGTGAATATGTGCAAAATTAGTATTCATATCTTGATTCAGCAACGCCGATTTGTTATCTCTTTAGTTATCTTTCGTCTAATTTTTCTATTAATCGAAGCCAATTAGGATAGTCCTTTGTATAGTTTAGATTTGAGTATTGGATCTTTACGTCTTCTTTTAGGCGTTGGT
>JBEIGW010000419.1:0-1847 GCA_040381655.1 Deltaproteobacteria bacterium | reverse complement strand
GAAAGTCGATCGCATAGTATGCCGATCGAGAGCGGCCAAGACTCTCAACCACTCCCTTTCGACTGACCGCGACCCCACGTTTGTAGATTCGAGCAGCTTTTAAATAAGCATCAATATCTTCTTGAATAATTCCGTCAAGATTCCAGATCACATCTCTTGTTAATCCAAGGGAGAATGCGCGTGTAAGTATACTTAATACATTGCCGCTGTGAAAAATTTCCGAGGATAGCTGCCGTGTCGAGTCATTACGATTTGACTCGTCGCCAGGCCAACAAAAAGCCTCACGGCCAGGTTCTGAAGGAGCCTCAGATGTCGGATTAACGATGATTTGGGTCATTTGCGACATATGCCTCTTCTTTTCATGAGAACAGTGGGTTAGGCAAGACGTTTTTGAAGCATCTAAGGCACTTATTTCAAGCCTCGAGGCCACATGCCGAGACACAACAGGTTAGCATCGTGATGGTCGGCTCCAGGAAGGGGCTGGGATAAAGGACTCAAGGATGAGTTTGAAGCCAAAAATGAATGGTCCAACGGGAAAGCATTTCCGTAAACAGCTGGACTCCATCACGCGCAAAAAAATGTCTGAAAATAAAGTCGTCTCCCTATCCGACTTCAGGGACATAAAAAAATCAAAGCAAAAACTCACCGTGCTTGTCGTTGATGATGAAGAAATCATGCGAAACGCTCTCAAGAGAGTCTTAGAGGGCGAAAACTTTAATGTGCTTTTGGCTGAAGATGGATACGCCCTCAGTCACTTTCTTGAGGCGACACTCCTTGACGTCATACTCCTCGATGTAAATCTTCCATGGGTCGACGGATTTGAGCTAGTGCATCTTATTAAGTCACACAGCGTGCTTAAAAATGTACCGGTCATCATGGTATCCGGGCGAAAATCTACAGAGGACATTCAAAGAGCCATGGCATTGGGTGCCAATGACTTTATCGCTAAGCCCTTTGATGTTGATTTCCTAATCAACAGCATCCGAAAGAACATCCAAAGCGCCAGCTAGGCTTGCCGCAACCACCCTGAATCACTGAAATATTTTGCTTGCTCCGTCAAGAAAATCGTTGACACGACTCAATTAACTCAGGTATTACCTTAACCTTACAAGTTTTCCTCAGTAGCTCAGTCGGTAGAGCAAGTGACTGTTAATCACTGGGTCGGCGGTTCAAATCCGTCCTGAGGAGCCACTATCTTCAAAAGCCCACCGTCAGGTGGGCTTTATTTTACCGGCAAAGTCGATATTGTATTTAGCATGAAGACACTCACCTTAATTTTAATGCGGCATGGGAAGGCGGAGAAAGACGGACCGTCGGATCACGACCGTGTGCTGGCTGATCGCGGCAGAGATCAATCTCAGTCGGTCGGTAAGACTCTTAGAAAAACGTTTGGTCATATTGACCGCGCTATTGTCAGTGATGCCGCACGCACGCGCCAAACGTTGGCCGGCGTCATATCTGAGTTACCGATTCACCGCGTAATTTTCGAACCAAAGCTATACACGATCAATAATCAACGTGAATTCTGTCATGCGATCACACAAAACATCTCAAACGCAGAGAAAACTCTATTGATCATTGGCCATAATCCCTCCATTAGCTTACTAGCCTCCAACTACACGGATCACGGTATTGAACTAGCTACAGGAGAATTCGTTATCGCAACGATGGACGCCTCTGATTGGCCCACGGCGCTCGAATCCAGTGGCTGTTGGTCTCTCAAATAAATTCACAAATAAACCTCTCAAAAGAGGACGACCACACATGAACTTTGCAGATCAAATTCTAGACGATGGCGCAGCCATTCGGCGATTTAGTATCACCAGTGATATCCTAAAAAATACCAG
>JBEIGW010000418.1:0-1896 GCA_040381655.1 Deltaproteobacteria bacterium | reverse complement strand
CGGGTCATGCGAGGTCTAAAGTAATGACGGACAGGGTGGTTAATCAGCTTGGGTGGATTCCTTACCTAAACCTATTACCTTTTTACTCTGAGCTTAGACAGTTAGTCGGTGACTCAATCAAATTTATCAGCGGTCATCCCAGCACGGTCAACCGCTGGTTGACCGAAGGCGTAGTGGATCTTGCGCCAGCGTCGAGCATTGCTATGCTTCACGATTCCAAACTAAAAATGGCCATTCCTGTTGGAATCGCCAGTGAGGGCCCCGTGCAAAGTGTTTATATTGGGCTTCAATCTGAACACCGTGATTTTTACGATTTTATTCAATTTAGACAGCAAACTTTATCACCAATCTTTCGAGATTTTGTCGAGAATTTGGACATTGAACCTGGCTTGCGAAACCTGCGACGCTTTGCGCGCGAGAGTTTATCAGAAGTACAGGTTCCTAATCTTTTATTGACGCCGGCGTCTGCGGCATCCGCGGCATTAACGGAAGTGCTTCTTTATCTATGGTGTGGTGACGAGTGTGCCGCCCAAACGATGTCGATTGCTCGGCAGGCTCAAACACTCGGCGAATGCAAACAAACGACTCTGGCTCGGCCTATGGAACTTGTCATTGGTGATGAAGCGCTAAAGAGACGTCACGAATTCTGGCAGGTCCTTGATTTGGGTCAGATCTGGTATCAGTTGACAGGACTACCTTTTGTTTTCGGATTGTGGCAGACCGCAGACGATACGTTGCCAAAGGAATTGCTAGATCTTGTAATGCGAGCGGCCACAATGTCAGAGAAAAAAATGCGGGCAACGCCAGAGATCTATTTTCCGATCGATTTCCCCGTGGCTCTTGATGGCAGTGCAGTTGATCTGCGCTCTTATTGGAGCGTGATTCAGTACGGTTTAACACCAAGGCATCTGAAGTCATTGTCGATTTATTATCGTTTAGTTGCAGACACTACGAGGAATGATTCGCGCCACCTTATCAGGAGTATGACACTCCATAATTTTATGGAGCAAATGTCTGTTACAGTTTGAGCGATTTTAGCAACTGGCGCGCAGATGAATTAGGTTTATAGAATAGAGGTTAAAAATATGACGGCAGTTACAGTTATCGGTGTTCCGACGGATCTTGGCGCAAACATGCGTGGTGCCAACATCGGCCCATCGGCGATCCGCATCGCCGGACTTCATGAAAAACTAAAAATGCTGGGATGCTCTATTGAAGAGCGAGGGGACATTGTTGTGCCGCTTCGTGAGATGTTGTCCCAAGCAGAAGTTGACGTAAAGCACCGCATGGCCATTAAGGATATTTGTCAGAAGCTTTCAACAGAAGTATATAATGCTTTGAAGGCGGGTCGAAAGCCCATCGTGCTGGGAGGCGACCATTCCATTGCAATGGGAACCATTTCCGGTGTCAGCCGATACGTTAAAGATGAAAGGTCAAACCTCGGACTCATATGGGTTGATGCTCACGCGGATATGAATACACCTGAATCAACTCACACGGGAAATATTCATGGGATGCCGCTATCGACGCTATTAGGTCAGGGTTTCCCCGATTTGGTTGGTATAGACGGATTTTCGCCCAAAGTTCGGCCACACAATGTTGCGCTGATTGGTATTCGTACTCTCGACAGTGAGGAAAAAGAGCTCTGTAGAAAAAGTGGTGTTCGCTATTTCACCATGCGTGAGATTGATGAGCGTGGAATGGCAGCGGTCATGAAAGAGGCTATTGCAGTTGCGACAAACGGTACGTTAGGCTTTCATGTTTCTTTTGATCTCGATGGTATTGATCCTATTTATGCGCCTGGGGTCTCGACGCCTGTAACCGGTGGAGTGAGCCACAGGGAAGCGCACCTGATGCTAGAAATGATGGCGGATACAAAGAAGCTGATGAGTATTT
>JBEIGW010000417.1:0-1922 GCA_040381655.1 Deltaproteobacteria bacterium | reverse complement strand
GTCGAGATCCTTTAATTTTTTTTACCAGGGTATGTGTATCGCGGTACTATACGGAGACAATGGCGCGGTTAAATGCTGGGAATACTCAACCAATTGGGCTGATGAATTTGGGGCCCGCGCCACCTACGAACTGGCTCTCCATCATTACCGATCTAGAGACGAAGCCAAGGCTAAACAGTGGCTGACGACATATCTTCAAAAATTCCCCCGCGGACCAGACGCAGCATCCGTCAAAGACCTATTAAAAGCCGTTGGTTCCGAGAAAAAAATGGGTGATTTAAAAGGTTTCGAGCGACCTGACCCTGAATTGACCATATTTAAATATCATCCCTTTTCCCTGTTTAAGACTCCACATTTTTGGCAACTACAAATCGATTCCCTTGGACAAGAGTCACAAGGGTACCAACCAGCTAAGGCCATAGGTAATCTGGAAGAAAAAAACAGCAGTGCTTACTCTCTTAGAACGAAATCCTCCATTGGCGTCGGTCCCATTCGTCAGCAAGGAGCGATCTCTTTTGCAGGATACACTTATAAGCAGGATTGGCTCATTCAGCCTGAAACCCTACAAGCATTTTTGGGTGAAAGCTTTAGTCTGGAGGCTTTCCCCATCCGCGGCGACCTCATGGAGCGCTCCCATCAATTCTTCGGCGACGCAAGAAAGCAGTTTTCGTCCTCACTATTTGCCGGAGCCTACGCCAGAATAGAATTCTCAAGGGTTGGGAGCAGCTTTTTCCCCAGCCCTGATGAATCCAGCCTCAAAGTCGTAACGCCTAATCGTGACGTGCAACTCTTTATTCCTTGGGTTGGATGGACGTGGAATGAGTCATCAAGATCGATGTTATCTTTATACCTCAAAAAGGAAATACACCGCCAAAGCAGCGAACACAGCAATAAGACCTATGATCTAAATATAGCTGCAGGCGACCCTGCCATTAGTTTTACCGTTTCGCATGCCATTGATTTGACAAATAAAAATCTCAACCTGAATATCGATCTATTTCAATACGAGTTTATTTTTAACGACTACTGGCTTGACAACTCCAGAACTGGCGGACTTCTTGGCGTAAACTACGCCATGTTTAAAGGTTTGGGCGCAAGCCTCGTCCTCGGCATGTATCAAGACAAATATAAGCTTCCACATGTTCGAACTGAAAACTGCAGTAATGCACCGCCCACGAATCCTAACTCTGACGACAACGTCAGAGTCTATTGCGTTAGACGGGATGCTGGCCAGATGGCTCAAGTTACTGTATACTATGACAAATCAACAAATCTAAGGTTCCAGTTCCAAGCTCTGATGGTTGAAAATAAAAGTAACCGAAAGGTTTTTTCAAACAGTGAAGTCGCTTATTCAGGAGGAGTTAGTTGGTCTTTTCCTGGCACCGTGCGCGTGTCAAGAATGACTGAGCGCTTTGCGGATGCGGCGTTTACAAAGGATACGGATGAATGACAAAGCCTAGCGGGGTTGAAACCATCTTGCAGGAGTGCAAGAGGGAGAAAACGCCAGTCTTCATATCCAGCTCTGGAATTGATGTTGCGTTTCAGACTCTCATCCGCGAGCTGAGTGACAACACGATCGTTATTGAAAACAAAGTTCGGCCGGAATTCATTGCTAAGTTCTCCGCCGGCAGTAAGTTTTTTCTACAGTGCAAAATGCTAAGGTTACAATCCACCAAGGTCTCTCCCCGCGGTACATATATGGCATTTGAAGTTCAAGAGAACTCCGTAGTCGAAGATACCCGCCAGTCAGAACGCTTTATGTTCACTCCTGACGAAAAGGTTGTAGCTGAAATTTCGAACCCTTTTGATGACCGCACTTTACTCAAGCGACACGTCATGGACATGAGTGCCACCGGCCTTTCTTTGCGAATCAATCATCCAACCAAACCGTTCAACCCAGGCGTTATCCTCCCCAACGTTCG
>JBEIGW010000416.1:0-2006 GCA_040381655.1 Deltaproteobacteria bacterium | reverse complement strand
CTGAAAGAATTTTATTGCTCGCGCTTGCCATAAAGAGTGCAAGCGAAAAAATCACATTAAACGGACAGCCGCTACAGTTACGAATTGGTATTAGTTCTGGCCCAGTCGTTGCTGGCGTTATCGGCGAGAGCCGCTTCGCCTACGATCTTTGGGGGGACACGGTCAATACTGCAAGCCGCATGGAAGCACTGGCTCCTGCAGGAAAAATACAGATTACAGAAGCAACCAAAGAACTTCTTAAAGGCAGCTTCAACCTCGAGAAAGTCTCTTCTCTAGAAGTTAAAGGTAAAGGCGTTATGGATACCTGGCTTGTTCACACCCCAAAAGTGGTCTCAAATCCCAAGGCCGCGGCCTGATATTTTTCAGCTGTAACTATATGTTAATACTATATAATTTAACTGCCCGAAAAATCCCACCTTGGGTACGCCCCCAGGCTTCTAACATATTGATTTTTTCGACCGATAGATCTCGGAGATTTTCTATTTTAAATAGGTAGCAAAATGCTATTTGCAGCCCGAGACCCAAATTTTGTCGCTCACTACACCAACGCAAGTCGAAAGGGCGTGGTCATCACAGGCCTCATCGGTTTAATGCTTTATGATGCCTATGCAGTTGTAGATTATCTTACCCAACCCGATCTCTATCTTAAAATATGGTTAATACGACTTGGAATTACACTTTTTTCGATTGGCACTCTTGGCCTGATTGGTACACCTGTAGGCGCAAGACACCTCAGGGGGTTGACGCTTACGGTCGCGTTAGCGATTTCTCTCAGCGTCATATGGATTTGGAGCGTCGCATATCCAAAACAACTTCCAAAAGAAATCACAGGCATTACCGTCACCATGCTATTTTGCATGGCGGGTTTGCGGCTTCTGATGCTCGAAACAATTACCTACGCCATCATAATGTCGACCGCTTTTTTTGCACTTACGTCCATGCGGAATGTTGAGCAGGCAGTTTTCGCGAGCTACTTTGTGAGCATACCGCTGGTTGTAGCAATAGGCGTTTCAGTCTCCTACTTGACAGAAATGTATGCGCGGAAGTCCTACTTGGATGAACTCATGTTGATGCAAGAGCGAGAGAAATCAGATCATATTCTCAAAATGACTTTTCCGCTTGAGATTGCCAACCAGCTCAAAAACAATCCAGGCGTCTTAGCAAAGCGAGAGGACAACGTCACAATCATGTTTTGTGACATTATAGGTTTTACAGAAGCATGCACACGCATGGCACCGGAAGATCTTGTCAATGGACTGAACCAAATTTTCTCAACGCTCGATCGCTTAACCCATGAGCATCAATGTGAAAAAATCAAAACTATTGGTGATGCCTATTTGGCTGTAAGTGGCGTTCCAAACGCGACACCTGATCACGCCGAGCGCATCATAAAATTAGCGCTGGCCATAAAGCAAATAGCCCCCACATTGACATTAAACGGTATCCCAATTCGAGTCAGAATTGGGGTCCATTCAGGCCCAGTCGTTGCTGGCGTAATTGGCGAGAGCCGTTTCGCCTACGACCTTTGGGGGGATACGGTCAATACTGCAAGCCGGATGGAATCAACTGCCCTTGAGGGAAGCATTCAAATCACGGAGACGACAAAAGAGGCGCTTAAAGATAAGTTTATCTTTGAAAAACGACCTCAGATTCAAATCAAAGGCAAGGGTCTGATGGACACCTGGCTAATACTTGGCCTTAAGCAAAGTGACTCTGCGTCGGAATCAACACTCAAAGACCAAGCTGCCTGACACAATCAAAACCGCACTGAACCCCAGCGAGTAATTCTTGGTAATCAAAACCTTGCGTCAAGTGTCGCGATAAAGTTGCGCCCTGGCTCATTAACCCCGGATCCCAAAACTCGGTAATCCTCATCGAAAATGTTTTCCCAAGCCAAGCTTAACTTCGTCTTGTCCCAAAATGGACCTCCGGCGCGCAGACCAAACGTTTTATATCCAGGACTGCCCCCTGGGGGAATCCTCTGGTCATCTAGCCTATCGGAGGTG
>JBEIGW010000415.1:0-2016 GCA_040381655.1 Deltaproteobacteria bacterium | reverse complement strand
GTTAAGAACCGAAGCTAAGGCCACAGTCCGGACATCTCAGGTTTTTAGTCTCAAAACTAAAACCACAGGCTGGGCAAGTGGCGTGCGTTTTCGTATCGTCAAAAACTTGATTAAGTAGCCGTACGTCTGCCCCAAGATCTTCCAAGGCCTTGAGTCGATCACCAACAATGATTCTTTGAATAGAGTCCACATCCTGAGGATGCACCCATACTTCTTTCGATGGCGAGCAACCTGACGTGCAAGTTTGCTGGTTGTAGACGGAGGCTACTTCAATCCCCTCCTTAGCTAAACGCGCTTGGAGCCACTCGGCGTCACGCGTGGGCAGAATGGCGAAAATTTGCTTATCTTGCATCGGACCTCCAAAAACTTAACGGTCAAAGGACCTAAAAAGATTTATACGGCCGCGACTAACGTCAACAGTTCGAACCTCTTCCTCAAGTCCGTTGGTTTTGACAACCATTTGATAGCGACCTGGAGCCAGGCGAATGCGGGTCACAAAGAACGCCTGCGGCAGGGTTGACCAAGAACGAGTGTCCGCGGTTTCGGTCGCATTGTTGAGAACGTTCACCGCAAGACCGGCCAATGGCCCGAAATTTTTTTCCGCCTGATAATTCATCTGCCCTTTCAAAACCAGTCGCGCCATCTGCTTGGCGACCATGCGAGCTCTGCGGTTTTCAAGGGAGTCCCTGGCTACCGCGTCAAAGTAGATTGTATTTTCCGCGCTGTAAAAATTACGTCCTTCGATCAAAACACCAGTGCCACCATTATAGAGGGGATTTGGCTCAATGATCGGCGATGAAAAACGCACAAGTTGATTTCCAACCGTCAAAAACTGCTCTTTCGGAAACTTGCGCGCCACGCGACCAAGCTCATGCACAACGACTACTTCACCGCTGTTGAGCAGTTGAGACTCGTTACCAAGGGCAAAGACACCATTTAAATTTTGGCCGTATTTATCCAATACTTCTTTAAGCCTATCGGTGCGCTTGCGTAAATACAAACAGCGGTAAAGCCCCTGGACAACCCCTTTGGGTACTGTCCCCATGATATAATCGGAAAAATCGCCCTCATATAACTGAACGGCTTTTCTGTAATCGACGATGGCGCTATCCAATTCACCGCGCGACTCATAAATCAGTGCGCTTAAGTATCTTGCGTGGGCATCCTCACGGTAGCGATACTTGACATCCGTATTGATTTGCTGACTGATTTCATTTAGTTTTGTATTGATTTTCCTGGCTTGAATCACCGCGTCATTCAACTGTCCAAGCCCAATGTACTGATGGGCGAGCATGGCGTGAATCGCCACTTTCTCGTAGTCTTCGCCCACATAGTCTTGGGAAGATTCACTAACAACTACACTCATAGCGGTTTTGCTGATGCTGACCGTAAACAGCTCGTCGGCGATGCGGTCTGCCTCAAACCAAAGTTTACGACTTTTTGCAAACTCGCCTTTGCGGTCAAAAATAGTCGCCAACTCCAGGTTCCACAACAGGCGATCTTCTGATCGATCTTTCAAGCCAGTTTCATCGAGCTCCTTTAGAGCGCGATCGTAATCGCCTTGATCAAAAGCCTCGCGCATCACTGCCATTTTATGCGTGTAAGACGCACAAGCAATAAGGCCGCCCATTGAGGCGGCCAAAATTAAACCTAGTAGACGCCCTTTTACCATTTAGCACCGTTACGCTTGATGTCCTTGGAAATCTCCTTTTTTTCAGCCCATGTGATTTCCGAAGTCTCAATATCGACCAATTTCATTTGAATTTGATAATAGGTGTTCTTCAGATTGTCATTGGTGTGAGTCTTGCTGGAAATAGCGCCAACCAATAGAAAATCAGCGCCAGCCATGTTCCCCTTTTTCTTTTTGGAGCTCTCTGCAACGACGCCACTGTCTTGAAAATCTAGTTCTTCTAAAATCTGCTCACGTCGTGCTTTTTCAAGGAATCGCACTTCTCCGCTGTTGATCAATTCAGTTTCCATGAATTCGGTGAGAGCGACGGTGTCGATGTGCTCATC
>JBEIGW010000414.1:0-2022 GCA_040381655.1 Deltaproteobacteria bacterium | reverse complement strand
CATATCGCCAAGTCAGCCTATGATCCCGTGTATGGTGCACGCCCGCTAAAGAGATACCTGCAGCGCGACCTAGAAACAAAAATTGGCCGCGCACTGCTTGCAGGTGGCATCCGTGAGGGATCAACGGTTACAGTGGATGTCAAACCTGGAGAAGCATCCCAAGGCGAGCTCTCAATATCAGTGACTGGAGCTGACTTAGCCTAGTGGAATGAACATCGGGGATCTATTAGTTGTCTGATTTTGTCGTTTCGACATCTCTCAGCTCACGAAGCATCATAAACCTAAGTTCGCCGTCGTATTCCTTGAGGTTAATACTCAGACGAGAGACCGTGGTCACGGCGGTCTCAGAAAACGTGGCACTGCCATCTTTTGATTCCGTAAAAATATAGCAGCCAGGACAACGCGCTGGCATCGCCTCTTTGAACCGAAATGATCGAAGAGTCTTGTCAGATGAAGCTTTGAGATCAACAATAATCTTGTCTCGACTATCGCCAGCGATTAGCTCAGAGATGCAGATTCTATAGGTGTCTTTAGCAACCTGGGCCATATCTTGCTCAGTAATATTAGTATCTGCTTTGGTAATTCTGAAGCAGCCAGAATAAAGCCCAGGTGATTTTTCATCCTGCTTATGGTCAGCAAACTCGGCGTCAGAACGCGACGCACTCCGTTTTTTTTGATCGTCCAACGATGTTAAATGAGTTACTGGCTCAGTGGCCCGACAAGATGAAAAAAGCGCGGTTACGCCAATAAAGAGAACCAAAGACTTAAGTTTCATGAGAAGCCTCCGTCAGCATTTAGCGAGGATTATGACACAGGATAATTTAATGCAAATTACGCTTCAGCCAGTCCTGCCAGACACTTATGGAACGACGGTACAATATTAGCGCTACGACTTTTTGATCAATGGGAAGTGCCTTAATCAATCGCCTCATCTCCTGGAAATCACTGCTAGAGAAAAATTTCACAGCAAATTTAGCCATGGGGCCGTTATTTTCTGCCTTTAGCTTAAAATCTGCCGAGTGATAAAAAGTTTCGATCGCGGAAAGATCTTCTTGATCGAATAAAATGTGATTACCACGAATAGCCTCGGAATAGATTACCTTCCAAACCATCGGCAGAGGTAACGGGGGTACAGTTGTTTCGAACAAATTCTCATACATGGCAGCGTTGTTAATTTCTCTTTGCATCGGTTCCAGCTCCTCGTCAGCGGCAGATTAGGAATGCCCACAGCATCAGCCAAGTCCTCGCCTAAAATCCGGCAAGGATGTGACCATGGTTGCAATTGGGCAGCCAGCTGCTGGACTGCTTAACCGAATGTTTTTATTGGATTTTATTAATTATGGGTGTCGCAAAAGTTGACAGTTTGCTCACCCGTTAGACACAAATCAACTGCGATATCGTGAGGTTCAGTCTTGAGCGAACCAGAACAGAAACAAGGCGGAAATACAACGCCGACAATCAAGCTCAAGCCCTGACGATGACGGCAAAGCCAGCGATCATAATATCCACCACCAAAACCCAGGCGCCCCCCATTTTGATCAATAGCAATAGAAGGCACCACAGCCACATCACCGGGCTTTGGGATCATTTCGAGAGCAGTGGCGGCCGGTTCCATGATGCCTAATGAGCTTTCAATTAATTCATCGCCGGGAGACCAAAGATGAAATGTCATATTTGCACCAAATTGCACCCTTGGCAGGGCTATGTGCAATCTTGATTGACAGAGACTCGACAAAAGATCTGGCTCACCTTGGAGTGGGTGATAGAGATAAATCGTCCCATCCAGTGATCGATAACGCAGATTTTGTAGTAGTTCATTGAGGATTTGCTGAGACCACAGTTTGGCAAGATCAGCTGGGATCGAGTCGCGGAGTCTACGGTAGTGCTGTCGCTGAATTGTTTTAGACATGAGACGGATATGATAAATCCGCTAAGATAAAAAAACCACCGGGTTTTGACCCGGTGGTTGATGTCTCGATTCGATCGTCTGGATTACTGAATCGTAACCGCGATTGGCTGAGT
>JBEIGW010000413.1:0-2078 GCA_040381655.1 Deltaproteobacteria bacterium | reverse complement strand
GTGATTGACCGGGAGCTTGATAACGCCTCTGATATCGCTTCTGCCATACAGAGTGAAGGCATGAAGCTCCCCGATCTGCGCCCGCTCAAAAACCTGCGATCACCTTGGCCAGACCTGGCGGCCATCGCAGCTAAAAACGCCCAATACGCCCACGACGAGGCAGTACGCGCCATGGATCGCCGCCGATCGTCCCTTGAAGCACTGCAGCAGACCCTTGGGTTACAGGCCCCGCCGAGGCGCATTGAGTGCATTGACATCAGCAACCTTCAAGGCACTGCCATCGTCGCTTCAGACGTTTGCTTTATCGATGGGCATCCCGAAAAAAGCCTGTACCGCACCTACAACATAGAGACCGTCCAGGGTAATCCCGATGATTTCGCCTCGATTCGTGAGGTCGTAAAACGCCGCCTTGAGCGCGGCGTTCGAGATAGCGATCTGCCTGACTTATTGGTCATCGATGGCGGACGAGGACAGCTTGATAGTGCTCTGACGTCACTTGCTGAGTTCCCAGGACTCAGCTTGCAAATCGTATCACTAGCAAAATCAAGAACCGAGAAATCCACCAAGAAAAGCTCCGCTCCCAGGCACTCACTTGAACGAGTTTTTAAGCCGGGCAGCGACACACCTATCCCACTTGTTCCTGGTTCCCCCGCGTTTCGAATCATGACCCAGGTGCGTGATGAGGCTCACCGGTTTGCCATCACGAAACATCGCAATAAGAGAAGTCGCCTGGGCCAAAAGTCTCTTCTTGAAACCGTCGAGGGAGTTGGACCAAAAATTAGAGCTGAGCTTTTAAAACACTTCGGTAGTATTGAGGCCATCATCAACGCAAACACAGACGCCCTGACTCTCGTCAAGGGCGTCTCGCGGGATTTAGCTGAGAAGATTAAGCAAAAGGTTAAGTAATTTCAAAATCAAGTTGTGGTTCGTTTACCGCGCCACTCGACTCTAATTTTAGACGACTCTGGTGGCGGAACTTTAAAGGTAATAGCGCCGCTACCTGAGTCATAAGAGTACGTCGACTTATCAACAACTGCGCCATTGATCATGACCTTAAGAAATCGAGTGTCCGCATCAGGAGCGATCTCAAAGATGGACTGTAGCGGCGAATTGACTTTATATGACATCAAGATCGTGCTGCCATCCGGTGGCATATTTGAAAATACGGCCTTGCCACTCGACGCATCATAACTGACGTTGCCAACCGACTGGCCGCCAACGGTAGCATTAATAACGCCTTCGGCAGGAGCCTCTGGAATATCAAAACGATTTGTCACGACACCCGATGCGCCACTCCTAAATTCAACCCGAACAGCTGCACCAACTGGAGGATTTCTAGTGAAATTAACCTGACGACCAGTCAAACGATAATCAGTCCAGGGCTGACCGTTCACTGTCATTTTGAACGTTCCAGCATCGGGTGTGGCGTTTAAAACAAAATCTGCTTTAAGAATTTTTGCTACGTCATTTGAAATTTTGCTCAAAGTTGCGCTGTAGTCGGCATCACAGATGGATCCCCATGTGCCGCCACTGCGTTGCACGACATCGGCAACGGTATTCGCTTGCTTCAAAGCCGTGCTGCACTGACCTTGTGTCTGACTCGGGTGCCAAAAGATTCCGTACACACGCGCATCTGTACCCAAGGTGCGAATGCTCGAGAGATAGTTTGTTAAATACGTACCATTTGCGTCCGTAAAACCACTACAACCGTAACCTTTTTCATTATCGATGTGGCAGTTATCCTCGTCCGTCAAAATTACGACTGCCACTGTCGAGTTTGGACGAAGCCAAGATCCTGATAAAAATGGTCGCCAGCTTAAAGCGTCGACTGCGCGTTTGATGGGCCGCTCAAGACCGCTACCATTCACGCCGGCATTCATAACGTAGTTGGCAAAAACATTTTCTGCGTTAAACGTTGATTTGGAAATGGGTCCACGGAAGTATTCATTATTGGCGTCAGTACTAACGACCACCATCTTCCAGTCTGATTCTCTAATTGCGGAGAGAAGCGGTGACATCCTTGACGACAGGTTGGTTTGCTCTTCTTTCATGGAGCCACTGTTATCGACAACGACGAC
>JBEIGW010000412.1:0-2089 GCA_040381655.1 Deltaproteobacteria bacterium | reverse complement strand
GTCCGTATGTTTCGGCGCGTTCATTTGAGTTTTCTCCTGGTGTCGAACTAAGGATGCTAACGTTATGGTTAATGTTTACAGAATTGGGGCGTCAAAACGACAGATCCAGGGGGTCTTGTAATCAATAAATATTGAGATTACTAGCATTTGGATTTAAATGTCGTTTACATTCAGTAACCCATAGATCGTCCTTATGTTCCGTTTTCGCGGTCCAATAATGTTACGTCCGAGAATGTTGACGTTTGGCGGTTGATTAAAATTGATTGATTATCTCCACGTGCCGATTTAAACCACCGTGGTAGGCCATTTTGGCGATGTTTTTCTGTTCAGCGATCGGCGGTGATGTTTGCCGGGATTATTTTTTGGGGATGTGTGTCCATGACGACGAGTGTAAGGAGAAAGCTTCGGTTTCAGCTTTCATGGATGTTTGGTGAAGGGATGAGGACGATTTTTCGTACAACACCCCGTCGTTTTTTTGATTACCGAGAAGAGGTTCTGTATAGATCCGAGCAAGCTAAGGGCAAAATGATGGCTTCATTGCACAACTCGTTTTGATATAGCGATTTTGGCGATTAGTTTTAGCGCCGAGTGACGTCTATGCACTTGGTGCTTTTTTGCATCGTGAGCTGATAGTCCCGTAAACAGAGATTGGAATCTTGAGTGGTATTGAGCACGATTGAATCAGAGGTCAGGGCGGTATTTAATAGCGGAGTCACGCGACCTGTTGAGTCGCGTCGGCAGTCCCTTATTCGCCTTAAAGACGTTCTTGTGCGGCGCGAAAAAGATGTCATGCACGCACTGCGCCAAGACTTGGGTAAATGCGAATTTGAATCAAAGATATCCGAAACCGGATTCGTCATTAGTGAAATTAATTATCATTTAAAACATATGGATGATTGGGTTAAGGAGGTTATTGGCGCACCACCATTATTAGCGCAGCCTGCGAAGACTAGACTGGTTCCGTGCCCTCGTGGGGTTGTCCTCGTATTAGCTCCTTGGAACTACCCATTTATGTTGTCCTTGGCGCCCGTGATTGGCGCTATAACGGCGGGCAATGCAGTTGTCTTAAAACCAAGTGAATGCGCCCCGCAAACGGCAAATATTATTTCAGAAATTGTGTCGGAAGCTTTTCCAGAAAAATATGTCCGTTGTGTTCTCGGTGGTCAAGACGTGGCATCAGAGTTACTGCGTCATCCTTTTGATCATTTTTTTTTCACGGGCAGTAAACGGGTTGGCCGAATTGTTGCGCAAGCAGCGTTGGATCACCTGTCCACGTTTACTTTGGAGCTGGGCGGTAAGAGTCCTTGTATCATTGACGACACCGCTAACACGCTGCACACGGCCAGGCGGATCGCCTGGGGTAAGTCGTTAAATGCAGGTCAAACTTGCGTTGCTCCTGACTTCTTGCTCGTTCATGAGAGCGTTCATGACAAAATTGTCGAGTCGATCGCAGACGAGTGGATAGGTTTCTACGGCAGTGACCCTGAACGTAGTCCTGATTACGGTCGTATCATCAATGTAGATCAGTTTGATAGGCTTGAGCAGCTTCTGGAGTCGACAAAAGGCAGAATTATCGGCGGTAAAAGAAGTCGGGTATCGCGATTTTTTCAACCGACCATGGTGACAGATGTCGAGCTTGGTGACCCGTTGATGGCAAGTGAAATATTTGGGCCCATCCTACCTGTTATTCGGTGGCGTGAAGAGACAGATTTGAGTCATGTTATTAATAAGAATCCTGATCCTCTGGCTTTGTATATCTTTACTGAGCGAAAGGACTTTGCTGAGCGTTTGCTATCATCGGTCTCTTTTGGAGGGGCTTGCGTAAACCATATCGCACTTCACCTCGGATGCCCTGATTTACCATTTGGCGGAAAGAAAACAAGTGGCGTTGGACGTTATCACGGCCGTTATGGTTTTGAGACGTTTACACACTATAAGAGTGTGGTCGAGGCAAGTAGTCTGTTTGATGTCAGATTGAAGTACCCACCGTATGGGAAGATCGATAGTATTCTAAAATGGTTCTATTTATAAAACCATTTTTCCCCGGCGTAATATAAATCAGAAAATACAAAAGAATGGCACGTGTATT
>JBEIGW010000411.1:0-2117 GCA_040381655.1 Deltaproteobacteria bacterium | reverse complement strand
CACCCTGGCGGAGATTTATTCTGAGGCCCTTCTGAAGTCTGGGCAGGTAGAGCTATCCCAGAAAGTCAGAACGGGAGCGGATCGGCTTGCTGACCGTGTTCGCTATGTTGCATCTGAAGAATTTTTGGTATCACCTCTTGGACCCTATGCCCTCATGCGTTAGAAGATGCGAGTATGAGCTATCCCAAAACTACATTTGAGCTTCGCGTCACCTTTGACCCAAGTCAGAAGACTGCGGCTGCGACGAAGCGGCGTTTTATGGAGTGGCTCGCTGCCCACGGTGTTGATGAATTTGTCGAGGGCGTTATGGACGGTCTCGATATTGACCACGAGTATACTGGTCCTAATGAGCGTGATTTCTACGCAGAGCTTGGCGGTGAGTTACTGCCTGTCTCCGTCTACAAGTATAGCCGTGAGCTTTTGGAGGATTTGAAGTCGAAAATAGAGCGAGATTTTCCACAAGGTTTAGGCGTAGAGATTCTTGCGCTGGAAACAAGTGAATGGCTCGAAGGTTGGAAAGAAAGCTTTAAGCCAATCGAGACAAATCTTTTTTATATTTTTCCACCTTGGGACTCCCAAAAAAAGCCCAAAAATAAAATACCCATCGTCATCGAGCCAGGCATGGCGTTTGGAACGGGGCAGCATGCCACGACACAAGTAGTCATCCATGCGCTCGAAATGCTGATTTCCAAGAATAAAGAGTTTCAAAATTGGCGCTGCATGGATGTCGGTACGGGAACCGGGATCCTTGCGCTCGCCGCCCTAAAAATGGGTTTTAAAACCGTTGCTGGCAGTGATATTGATCCAGATGCTGTCACGGCAGCCATCAATAATGCAAAGCTGAATCACATTGATTTGCCCGTATGGCAGGGCAGTTGCCCGGTAAACGGTGTCCAAAGTCGCGCCGAGTTTGAGCCTCCATTTGACCTAGTCATTGCAAATATTTTGTTTGTCGTTCTTAAGAAAATCATTCCCGATCTCGCGAGGATTACTAAGACCGGGGGTCTATTGATTCTTTCAGGTCTTTTGATCGAAGACTCTGGCGAAATGAAATCTCTGGCAGAAGAGCAGGGGCTGAGCTTAGTCGGCCAAAGTGAGCTTGAGGGTTGGGGCTGTATGACTTTTCAAAAGACCATGCAATCTCGAGGGTAAATGGCACACCAATATAGATTTTTTGGCGAAAAAGACGCATCGGGAGCATGGAGACTCGAAGATGATGAGGCTCATCACGCTATAAAAGTGCTTCGGCTTTCTGGTGGCGAAGTGATTGAGCTAGTTGATGGTAAAGGCACTGTTGCGACCGGTCGTCTAGTTTTAGAGTCTAAATCCAAGGCAGCAATCTCCGACGTTTCTGAAGTCTTCACGCCAAAGGACCCGTTTTGTAGGTGTATCCTGCTGGGTGCCTTGAAGCCCGGTGATGTAGATGATCTGATTGCACCAGTCGTTGAGCTTGGCGCAGATAAGCTAATCATTTTTCACCAAGCTGATACGGCGCAGTATCGGACGTCTGACTCTGCACTGGAGCGCTGGCAACGACTTGTCAGGTCAGCAGTTAAGCAATCAAAACGTCCGTGGAGTGTTGAGATTAAGCACGCTAGTAGCCTCGCGGCAGCTCTTGACCTGACCAATGACCTATCCCACCACTGGATTCTCTTGCCTGAAGCTAAGGATGATCTCTTAAGCTTTTTGCCAGATGTTACAACCGGGCGAGGAGTGGCCGTTCTCATCGGTGGTGAAAAAGGTTTTACCCAGACCGAGCAAGATCATGCGTTGGCCTTAGGCTACAAGCCGGTAAGGCTTGGTCCTTATGTACTTCGGGCTAGGACAGCTGCCCAAGCAGCCGCCGTTTTTTTAGGCATGATGCCTCGCTCCTAAAAGCGCCCCATAATCATCTATAAATCCTTATGATTCTCTTTTTAATCTCGGCGTAGCCTGCTACAATTTCATGCAATAGACCCTCAATACTAACTGCAGGTAATTAAAGACCATGGGATCGATCAAAGGCCGTCGCGGTGGTGTACGCTCAAAACTGGTGGAGCCCTACTTTCAAATTAAGTTGGGACTGATGTTTATCATCGTCAACCTGCTATTTTCGGTCCTATTTGCAGGTGTTGTTT
>JBEIGW010000410.1:0-2159 GCA_040381655.1 Deltaproteobacteria bacterium | reverse complement strand
TCAGCTTGCTCTGCAAAACGCTCCAGCTGATCAGATGGATTGTTCAACTCGTTAAACGCATTGGCGATCTCCCAACCGTTGATCATCAACTCAAAACGATCGACCACGTCAGGATTTGCATCGTTACGCCTAGCCAATGGAGATACTTCGGTTGGGAATTCGGTAATGAACGTTGGTTGAATGAGCCCACCTTCTGCGAATTCCTCAAAACACAGTACCATCAGTTTATTCGCTGAAAGTCCGGCCAAATCCTTCTCGGCGTGTCCCTTGCCTCTAAGTAGCTTTATCATGGGAGCCGTTGCTTTTGTGTCAGACTCGGAAAGTCCAGTTGCCGACATCACGGCTTGACGCATGGTGAGGCGCTTGAATGGCTTTGCAAAACTGATTTCGCGCTCGCCAAAAGTCACAGTCTCCTTGCCGTAGAGGTGTCTTACAAGACCGTTGAGCAAATCTTCTGTCAAACGCATATGATCTTCGTATGTAGCCCAAGCTTCGTAAAATTCAATCGAGGTGAATTCTGGATTATGCTTGATCGAAAGACCTTCGTTTCGAAAACACCTGTTCATTTCAAACACTTTTGGGAAACCACCCACGAGTAGACGCTTTAAGTGAAGCTCTGGAGCGATCCGCATGAAAAGCTCCATATCGAGTGCGTTATGATGCGTTAGAAAGGGCTTTGCGGTGGCTCCGCCAGCCACTGAGTGCATCATGGGGGTTTCCACTTCAAGATAGCCGCGGTCATAGAAAAAATCGCGGATGTAGCGAACAATTTCACTTCGAGCTCGTAAAGTGTTCCGGCTGTCGGCGTTCATCGTCATGTCAACATAGCGCATCCGGTAGCAAAGTTCTGGATCAGTGAGGCCGTGGAATTTTTCCGGGAGCGGACGAATCGATTTGGTGACAAGTTTAAACTCTTTAGCGTGGATAGCTAATTCACCCTTTCCGGTTCTGAAAATAAATCCACGTGCCCAAATGAAATCACCATAGTCGACTAGCTTATATTCACCGAAATCAGATTCTGAAAGGTCGTTCTTGCTGACATAAATTTGCATACGACCGAGCCCGTCATCACAGTCAATAAACGCAGCTTTACCAAAATCACGAACAAGCATAGCTCGACCGGCGTAGACGTAATCAGTCGTGAGACCTGATAGTTCTTCCTTGGTTTGATGATCATGGTTTTTTCTGAGTTCAATCGACGTCACATTTGGACGAAGATTGGTCTTGTATGGGTTTGCACCGGTCTCCTGCATTTTGGCGCGCTTGTCCAACCTGGCTGAAATTTGTTCACTGTAGGTGTCAGTCCACTGTTTGACGAATTTTTCTCGCATGTTCCCGAATCCTTACTTGAGCGTGAGCTTCACAAAATAACAGAATCCCTAGAGGTAAGGCCATCAAAAGGTTTGCTTAATTTATTTGCAGAGCTAAGCTTGAGGCAAGGTTTTGTTAGTTTTTAACCGGAGATGACCTTGATCGACGCCCATGCTCATCTGTCAGCCTCGTCCTTAGCCCCCGTGGTCGATGAGGTTGTGTCCCAGCTGCGTGCCGCAGGGGTTCGGCAGATTGTCCTCGGAGGGGTCGATCCTGCCGATTGGGGGCGACAATTAGACCTCGCCGGTCGGCACGCCGGCTTTCTGACTACGGCTGCAGGTATTCATCCATGGGTTGTTAGGGACGGTGAGCCCGCCCATTTGGAGCGTATGTTTCTTCAACTTAAAGAGCATGTGGCTAAATTTGACATGGTTGGCGAGGTTGGCTTTGACTTTTATCAGGATCAATCAGGAGCTCAGAAAGCAAAGCAGATCCACTGGTGTGAACAACAGTTGGAACTGGCGAGGTCCCTGCATAAGCCGGTCGTACTACATGTGGTTAGAGGTCACGATCACATGCTTCATCTTTTGCGAAATCACGGCAACTTGTTTGGAATAGTACATGCATATACGGGCGGCCAAGAGCTTGCGGAGCAGTATTCAAGGCTCGGATTAATGATCTCGGTTGGTGGACGATTTTTTAATTCAAGGCACGGAAAGGCGTGCGCTTGGCTCAAGGACATGCCTTTTGTTATCGAGACGGATGCGCCATTGAAAGCTTGGCCCCAAAACAATTCTAAACTCATTTCAGAACAGTGGGTTTTTGAGCTGAGATCGACAGCGCAACAG
>JBEIGW010000409.1:0-2171 GCA_040381655.1 Deltaproteobacteria bacterium | reverse complement strand
GGTCAGGTCATTGTTGGATGGGACAAAGGTGTTGAAGGGATGAAAGTTGGCGAGCGCCGACGTTTGAAAATACCATCGGCTCTCGGTTACGGAAGTCAGGGTGTGGGTAAGACGATTCCGCCTAATTCCAATCTTGTATTTGAAGTTGAATTACTTAACGTTGAATGAAAATTTAAATAATTAGCAATAGCCCGATAAATGGCAAATCGCACTAGCACCGAGGGTCTTGTGCGATTTTTTTTATCTTTTACATGTAACTTTTGTTTTTACCAAAAAAAAATTGGTATAATTAAAAGTCCAAAAATTGATAATCAGTCTCATCTCCTCTAATAAATTCATGATCTCCGGCACTTGGTTTTGGCGCATTCTAGGTAAGGCTGATTTGCGCATATAAATTCAACGTCGCTTCATCATGCAAATTTAAATTGACAATATGACAAAAACACCGCTTAACGAGGCGGAATAGCCGGCGAAATCCTCTTTTAGTCGTTGTTTACAAAGGCCCTGTCCGCCTTGATTGCCATAGCCTACATCGATAATAATTAGAACATCAGTGAATAAATTCAATTTATTTTTGGTGCGGTGACCTGAGAGTTAAATGCGTGGCACTAAACTAAATCTTAACAAGCTTGTCCGGCGACTGCTGGTCGTGTCTTGTGCTTTTTTAACGGGATCAACGACGATCTTTTCTGAGGGTGCGTCCGAACAAGGTGTCTCTGAAAAAATAAATCCAAGCAAAGTTTATTATGTGACGTGGCAAATTAATCGAGATGTCGGTCCTTTCTTGCGTCAGATCAAGACAAGGATAGCAAGTGTCCCAGCGCCACATAACGACGTTAAGCTATACGATGGACGCCAATGGGATGAATTCGTGGATATATTCTTGACGAAGAAAGATTCATCCTCCACACAGCCGTTTCCCGTGATGATTCCGCTTCCAGCCGCCTACTATGACCGAAATCTTTCTGCAGAAAAAAAGGACGCTTGCTTAAAGGACTCAGCATCATTCAGTGATGGATTTGTCGAACTGGCATTGCAAGAAGTTCGTTCGTTTAAAAGTCTAGCTGATATCGTTGAATCCAACGGTTTACCAGCCTCGGATTCCAGTCACCGCTTTTATAATCAAGAGCGTTGGATAAACATTATTAAAAACCTGAACCCGAAGCTGGACGCATCAGGGATGATTCGCCCAGGCACGGTGCTGATTTTTCCGAAAGTTGTTAGCTTATCGCAATCGTCAAGTGCGATAGAGACTCCGGTCGTAGTCGATACAGTGACATCGGGCTCACAAAATGCGGCATCAAACATTATTAGTATGGGTGCTGATGACGCGGCAAATGTGATTTCCGGCCAGCCGAGTTTGAGTCCAGCGGAGGTCGATGCGCCGTCGGCTCAACTATCAGCCCAGCAAAATTCGGGGTCATTGGGCTCAAAATCAAAAATTTATTTCACCACGATATCAGTAGACCGCAAGGCGGGACCTTACCTAAAACAAATTATCGCAAAGATTGGTGATGTACCATCTCCGTATGATAGTCCTGATCTCTATGATGGACGAACCTGGGAAGACATGGTCGATGCGTTACTCACGAAGCAAGACTCATCCCTAAAAAAACCGATTGATGTTATGGTTCCGCTCCCGGCCGGATGCTTTACGCTTCGTTTTTCAACGCCCAAAAAAGATGCGTGCCTAAAAAATCCTGCAAATTTTGCAGCGGGCGCTCTGACTCTTGGTCTTCATACGATCGGTGATCGTGCGACCTTAGATACAGTGCTTGCCGCGAATGGAGTGCCGGCTTCTTCAAAGGAGTTGAGCTTTTACAACCGTGGTCGTTGGGCGTTGGTTGTTCAAAACTTCAACCCAGGCAGGTCCAACTGGTCATCGCTAGGCGCCGGTGAAGCAATCGTTTTCCCAAAAATTATTAAAGTTGGGGAGGCTATGGCCGCAGCTGACAAGACGTCACTCGACGTTTTGGGGTCATCATTGGATCAGGGTGCGATCGCTGGCAATGCCGGCAACCCTGATTTTGTTGAGGTTGATTCCGGAGAAACAAAACCCGCTGCCGGCTATTATTCAGCCGTAGAAGCTGCGGCAGCGGAAAACGCGGCTCGAGTAGCCAGAATTGCAGATCTAGCAAGAGCGCAAAAAGAAGCCGCGGAAGCCGAGGCCC
>JBEIGW010000408.1:0-2189 GCA_040381655.1 Deltaproteobacteria bacterium | reverse complement strand
CTAATGGCGAGGTCGCACTTTTCGAGCTCTCGGTAGGCAAAACCCATACGAAAGAGCCCCTTGACGTCGATGTCATTGGCCTCTTCTGCTTTCGTGTATAGTTTCACAGCTTCCTTGTACTTTTTCTGCGAGTACATCTTCTCAGCCTCGAGATAGTCTTTGCCGTGAATGCGCTTGCCTTTTTTCACGATCGTTTCGCCAACCATCGCGTCGCCGGCGATTTTTAGGTCTTTAAACACTAGTCCGTTGCCTAATAGGCAGGGCGCATTACCAGTTCCGTTGCAGCAGGCTTCCTCGACATTACCGGATAACCTTTTGTGAAATACATCCTCGCAGCTGGTTACTTGCGGGGGAATAAAAAATACGATCTTTTCCCCTTTGAGTACTCCTTTAGTGGTACTCACACCGGACTTGATCGCGCGGCTCATGACCACAGTTCCTTTAACAACAAGTCCACGGTAGCTATCGAGAAGCTCTTTTCGGCCTTCAGGATCAAGGTCTTCAATAAATTTATACTTGGGCTTTGATGTATCAAACATACCTGGATCGAATGGCTTGCAGAACTCGACGTCGAATGCGATTGGACCCTTTATGAGCGCAAAACATGCGTCCTGAGCAAGCGCTTTCTCGGACGTGAATGACGGCACCCCAAAAAACAGGGCAAGTCCACATGAAACCGTAGACAAGGGTTTGTAAATCAGTCTTTTGATGAAAGATCGGTCCAAAGAATTTTTCCCTCATCCAAGTAAATATTGTCGTGCTGATCTCTATACTCAAACGATACTTCAAGGCCATCTGGAGCCGACACACGGTCAATGTTCATAGCCGGGACTGAAAATGTATACGCTTGCAGCTTGTCCATTAAGTTTATCTCGTCCCAGGTATCTTCGCCAATGGGGCGATACTTCATTCTACCATCGACGATGTCGTTTTCTGCCAGTTTGCCCAAGACTTGTGCAAGATCACCTGCAGCTACGGCACCTGCGTGCATCTCTGGTTTGCTTGCGAGCTCCAGCAACTTATCATCGTTCGCATCTCCGAGCATAACAGTCGCAATTGAAACTGGTACTCGTTTGCCTGTTTCGTCCAGTACACCAGGTTTTTTCAGACGGGAGGCTACTGCTGGACCCGCCGAGTCGGTCGGTTCACCGTCGGAGACGAAGTAAATTTCTTTGATTGAGCCACTGCGACTTCCTGAGAGAATATCCTCCGCGGCAGAAAGACCCGAACCGTAATTAGTGCCACCGGATGCCGCGCAAAGAGTATCAGCAAGTGCCCCATTCTTTGCGATGTCACCGTATAAACTCGCAGGGGTGCTATACATGGCCGAAGATTTTGCGGCAACTCCACTGGAGAATGTTACGATCGCAAATTGAGCGTTTCCGCCATTTGTAGAAATACCCTGGATAATTGACTGGACAGCCTTCATTCTTCCGCAAGAGTTATTGATCTTCGGATCATTTCCTCCCCAACCTGCCATTGAGCCCGACACGTCGATGACGAATACAATGTCTCGAGGATAGGTCGTAGGAGGGCAGACTTTTCCACTAAATATCAGTGGAGTTCCCGAGAATGATGCCGATTTAAACTTGTGCTCTCCGCCGCCTTCAATAACCACTTTGCTTTTTAGCCCTGCGGGCGCAAGGGATGGTGAACTCTTACACTGCCAGAACCATGTGAGCTGTTCCACGTTTTGGCCCTGGTAGTAAGCATCATCGTTGCGGGCGTTTGTGCCGCCGTCAAATCTGGCTGAGCCACAGCCTGCAAGCATACCCAAGAGTGCTGATGTGCAGCATACGCGCAGCAAAGGCGAGATGATCTTTTTCATAATTTGGGTTCCTCCAAGTGAGATCAGCCCCCTCATCAGGGGGTTCCGAAGTCATGTGGTTGGTCGGACTATTTTAAAGGCGTTTGAGATAAATCTTTTAACAAACCGTAATTATTAAAAAAATTAGAGAATGTTCGGTGGGACTCAAATGCCCGCTCTTGGCTTTGCCAATGATTTCCGGAATTTCTCTGATTCGCTCGTCCCTTGAGCGCAAAGTTTGATAGAATCTTTGTAAGTGCTTTTTAAGCTATCATGCCAAGGAGTGGTCTCATGAAGAAGAGCGTTTCGTTTTTGTCGGTTAACCAACTCATTCGGAAAATGCCGATCCGTCAAAGTTTATTTTCAGTTTTATTTTTATCCT
>JBEIGW010000407.1:0-2216 GCA_040381655.1 Deltaproteobacteria bacterium | reverse complement strand
GGGACTCTTGATCAAGCTTATGGAGCTCTGTCATCAAAGACCGCCAGACCGGCGCTGCGCCACTCACACCACTGACGTTCCACATCGGATCTCCGTTAAAATTACCAACCCAGACCCCTACGGTATATTTTGACGTCCATCCAATACACCAGTTGTCTCGCATGTCTTTGCTGGTTCCCGTCTTAACGGCAGCAGCAAATGGAAGACTCAAAATACTATCCAACCCGAACGTGAATCTTCGATATTCAGAGGATGCCAATATATTAAAAATAGATTCACGAGTGCCTGCAGAAAAAATAGACCCTTTAACACCCAACTGGCGGTAGGCGTCAGTTAGCTCCCACAATGACACGTCTATCGAACCAAGCGCTAAACTTGGTCCGTAGTACTCGTCGTGTTTTAGATTTTTAAATCCTAGCTCTCGCATGGTATCTAGCACGGGCCCTTCACCCACGAGCTGAATTGCACGAACGGCGGGCACATTCATGCTTGATCCTAGAGCCTCACTAACACTTACAAACCCTCGGAAAATATTGTCATAGTTTCGTGGATGATAGATCTTCCCCGTAGCCACAGTGATATCCGCCGGCGAGTCATCTAACAGTGCCTCTGGCTCCAGCAGCCGCCTTTCAAATGCAGTGGCATAGACAAAAGGTTTCAAAGTAGATCCGGCTTGTCTTCGCATCTGAATGCCGTCCACTTGAATGGCCGACGAATAGCCTTGGCCAGCGTTTGCCACGTAAGCAGCAACTCGCCCGGTTTTAGTTTCCAAAACTAAGGCCGCACCGTCATGCACATTTTGTTGGTGCAGCGACCTAAGCTGTTCCCTAAGCGCGTTGATTGCAAAGTCCTGAATCGATACATCGAGTGACGTATGGATCTCCCTATGATATTGCCCAGGTTCAGTAAATTGCTTTGCAAGAACGGGTACGAGCGCTCGGGAGCGACTTAGCCGGTATGGCTCCACTAAAATCCGACGAGCCAAGCTTGCCAACGCACTGCAATCGGTCAACTCAAGGACGGCGCAAGCCCTTTTAGCCACCGCGTTAGGTGCAGCATTCGGAGATCTCAGAAGAGCGACTAAAATTGCCGCTTCAGTTTCATTTAAGCCACTTGGATTTTTATCAAAGTAGCCGCGACTGGCTGCCCTCAGTCCCACGAGTTCGCCTCGAAACGAAACAAGATTGACGTAGGCTTCAAGTACCTGATCTTTCGTCCACTCAGCGTCTAATTTTACTGCTGAAATAATCTGATCAACTTTTTCAAACACATCACGACGACCATGTAGCGATCCGCCCTTAAGAAGTCCTGCCACTTGCATAGAGATTGTACTTGCACCGCGGTTTGAGCTTCGGGTGAGCTTACCAAAGACAGCTCTGGCAAGTGCAAAAAAATCCACTCCTACATGTGAATAAAACCTGCGATCTTCTACTTTGACCAGAAGTGTCTTAAAGCTAGCCGAGACGTCTGACCACTCAGTCCACTCTAGGGTTCTCCCAACCTTGCCGGTGCGCACCATTTCCATACGCTGTCCCGAGCGATCGGTAATCCATACATCACTGGGCTTATAACTCGCACGCACTGACTCAAATGACGCCACCTGTGCTTTTGATAAAATCACATGCGTCATCACAAATAAAATAGCTAGACCCAAGAGGACCAGGTAGCTACCCTGAATTTTAATTGCCCACCTTCCAATCCGCATTGGGGGATTCTCCAAATGTCTCTGGTGCATACATGGCTTCCACCCTCGTCACTGGCATCTTAAATTCGCCAGCCGAGTTAAGCCTGATCCGGTAACTCAGATTATATTTACCGCGCGGTAGATAGCCTGCGTATGATGTGAAGTAGCCCAAGGACTTCTCCTCAAACTCTGTTGGCCATCCTTCCACGTCCACGTTTGTGGGACCTTGTGAGGGTTCTCTGTTGAGAAGTCTGGACGATCCGTTCAGCCCTGTTCCGAGATGGGACGCCCCGGCTGGCAGCGGGTCTCGAACTACAACCCAGCTCTGATCTGCGTCAGCCGTGACAGTCAGCTCAACATTGGCTACATCACCCACGCGCCACTCACCTGATTTTTGCTGAATAACTGGTGTGACTTTTCGGGACACTTTGTAGCCTTTAAAAAATGGATCCTTCAAAGGAATAGCTGACAGGGTTTCTAAATGAATCCACGGCTTACCGCCTCCTGCGTGGCTAAAGGCCACTGTCTGAGG
>JBEIGW010000406.1:0-2223 GCA_040381655.1 Deltaproteobacteria bacterium | reverse complement strand
GGTTTTAATGGCTTTTTCGGAAGGCTTTTACTTAAAAATGTTGCTACATCATATTTCTTAGATGAAGACTGATAAAGACCGACCCTCAACGTGGATCAGATATCGAGACGGCTTATGTGAAACCTGTCATGCCAGCTGCTGTACTATGCCCGTTGAAGTCAACGCCCAGGATTTAATTCGCATCGGAATCACTGACGAAGATGAAGTGAATCAATCGAAAAAAAAATTAGCTAAAAGACTGATTAAAGAAAAAGTTGTCTTGAGTTACCGAGAGGGGACAGATTTGTTCATGCTGTCAGCAAAGCCCAATGGGGACTGCTATTTTTTAGACTCAAAAACTCGGTTGTGCACAGTTTATGAAAAGCGACCAGATGTCTGCCGAAAATTTCCCGAAGTTGGACCAAGGCCGGGCTGGTGCCCTGAAGCTAGAAAGAAAACGACGTCAAAGAACCCTCTCGCGCGTCAGGGTTTAAATCCATGACAAGCTCGACTCCTCTGGGATTATACGTTCATATTCCTTTTTGCTCGGCCATTTGTCACTACTGTGACTTTGCAAAGACGGCGAATTACAGCGACGATCACGTAGCCCAATATTTCTCCCATCTTGAGCGTCAGCTTTTGGAGTGGAAACGTCTTCTGCCGCCAACACAAAAATTTTCATCGGTTTTTTTTGGAGGCGGCACGCCGGGTCTTTTTACTCACCAATACGACCGACTGATGGCCCTGATCCGCGATATGAGCATTGCGGGAGCAGAAATGTCTCTGGAGGCCAACCCTGACAATGTCACGGAAGATGCCATTTCGATGTGGCGCGGTCTCGGTTTTAATAGATTAAGTATTGGCGTACAAACGTTTGATCCGCGTGGATTAAAGGATTTAACTCGCACTCACTCGGCAAAGGCTGCAGTCGCGGCGTTAGAGCTGGCGGCAAAACATTTTCCGAAGTCTAACGGAGATTTGATTTATGGGTGGGACGGCCAGGACGCAAACAGTTGGCGCTCTGATCTTACGCAGTTGGTCTCGACTGGAGTCAATCATATTAGCCTTTACGCATTAACCTATGAGGGGCAGACACCTTTTGCAAGAGCTGAGCGGCGAGGAGTTCGAGCGCAAACGCAAGATGATGTCTTAGCTCAGTATTACGAGTTGGCATGTGAGATTTTAGGAGATGCGAACTTTAATCATGAGGAAGTCAGTAACTGGTCTAAGACAGGTGCGTCTTGTGATCATAACTGGCTTTATTGGAGTGGGCATCATTACGTGGGAGTTGGTGCTGGTGCCCACGGTTTTGTGGATGATCAATCAGGTATTGGCTTGAGATATAGTTACCCCAGTAACTTTCGAGATCTTACACGACGAAATAATGCAGAGTCTTTGGATCACCTAGATAGACCGATTGACCTTGTCGAAACGTTTGGTGGTCAGATAGATGCGACCCGTGATCTCGAATCGTGGAAGCTAGAGTATGTAGGGTGCGGTCTTCGCTGCAAAGACGGCATCGATCTTGCGCCGCTCATACGTCAGGGATTTGAATTTAAACCAAACTCAAAAGTTCAGCGTGCCCTTAGTGAGGGACTCATGACGTTGTATGCAGGGCGTCTAGTTCTCACAAGCAAAGAATGGTTTAAAGAGACAGGCTGGGCCTATGAGGTTTGCGAGTCTCTCCAGATACCCAGCTAATGTAGCGTCGGCTGTGGCTTACTTACCCACAACGACTCGGTCAAACGTGCCGTCAAATGCGCGGGCTGTTTTAGTCAGAGTGCCAATGATTCGGCCTCCGACTGAGATTGTTACATCCTGCGGCCCTTCAGCAGTTGGACGATGAGCGACGCCGTTATCATAGCGAATAGTCCTGTTTGCAGAGCTGATACTCACTTCAAAGCTTGGTACTGGCCGACCCTGCGCGTCGACGACTTCCAGGTGAAGACCGGTGAGCGCTCTCTCGTGATAAGTAAGCATCGCTTCTTGGTTGTCGCGCCATGCGGTAGCCAGATACGACGCTTGCGGCCACTTGATGTATGACAGTTCAACGGTAGCGTGCATGCTGCGACGATACCAGATGGACCAGTCTTGCATTCCGCCATCGACTTCGTACCACTCGTAGCCATACGTCAAACCACGATCAAACGTGCGGTTTGCTTCCATCGTTGGGTTGCTATCAGCCCAGGTTCGGCCCATGGAACGAAGCAAGAGGTCATCACCAAAGCGCTCGCTTGCGCTGCG
>JBEIGW010000405.1:0-2243 GCA_040381655.1 Deltaproteobacteria bacterium | reverse complement strand
TGCCTTCTACTCATAGACATGAACCCGATTGATTCCCCCATCAGGGAGAGTTCTCACTTTAAGTTGATCCGTCTTGAAATCCACGTTTACGCGAATGACTTTTTTATTCGCCGCACAGGCTTTCACGGGGGTCACATCGACTATGGTCTTCCAAGCGCCATCAGTGTAACCCATCACTTCCACTGCCCTAGGGTTATTATTGACGAAATACTTGAAGTCGAGAACGATCCGCCCGGGCTTAATAACTTTCCCAAGTCTAATGGTCACCTCATCAAAATGTCCCGCATCGCGACTCCTAGCTGACTCCATGCCGTCAAACATATTAAGTGGCAGTAACGGCGAAATAACCTGAGCGGCCGGCCCATAGTGTTCGTTAGTCGCTGCCACAACTCGTCCACCAAAAGCTGCGGATGCGTAATCGATGGCGTCTTTGGGTACGCCACGAATATTCTCGGCAATCTCTTCAGCGGTTGGCTGGTAAGGAATTGAAAGCGGTTTTTTGACCTTTGGAATCTCGTCTTTGAACCTTGCGCATCTGGACTCTGAAAGGGAGACGTAGTCCTTGGACTCAGACTCTGGTAGCTGTCCATAAAGACCTAGTCTTGTGAGCCCGCCATCCGGGTACTGCTCGACTAGAACTTCTGTAATCTGCGGGGTTGGCGCAGCGAGCCGAATCCGCCGACAAGAATGTCCGTCCATGTGCAGCCTAGGAATGATCTCTTGCCACGGAGTATCTGGACCGACCCGACCTAGGACCCTTACAAACTGAGGATGGTTACCGTCGTGAAACTTCGTAGAAATACGTACGAATAGCGCAGATCCAGCGGCTTTTAATCTAAGATGTAGAGAATCCCGATCCAATTCGTTATGGCGGACTGTCTCCCAGCTATCCATAATCTTGCCCTGCTTACCGAAGAGCTCGGGGTCAAAGATCGGCTCAAATCTTGAGAATAGATTACTGGCTCTTGCAAATCTTTCACAAGAGACCGACAGAATCTGTGCGTTATCTAAAAGATTAAAATTGGCTAGTGGATCAGGAGAACCTTTATCAACGATCTCCTCTGGCAGAGTCTTCTCAAATGCATCAAATATCAGTGCTTTATATCCAAGGTTAACAATTTGCTCCTGGGTGAGGCGGCTGTAATCAAACGACGTCGCCACTTTTTCAAAATTCAGACCAGATATTTTCAGGTGATTCATCAAAAGCCTGGCCATGTCAGCAATGAACAATACACCTCTGTTGTCTGCGTTACAGAGTATTGTAAAACCTCGACCACGCTCAGGACCGGCTACAACATGAAGATATAAGGCGCGAAACCCTTCGTTGGCTCCTTGATGAATGGCAACTTTATTGTCACCCATTTGAGCAACGAAGACCCCAAGGCCCATATCACAGCCCATGAAACTTCGGCACCCAAGATCTTTGCCGTGCATCATCGTGACCGCCGTATCGTGGGAAATTCCACCTGAACCTTCAAGCGCATGATAAGCCGTCTCAAGATGTTTTAAAAATCTTGTCATATTGACAGCGTTGCCTAACGCGCCCGCTGCAAATGCTGGGAAATTTAACCGCCCGCCTTCTACAGCCCGGCCGTCATCAAAATATCCAAAAGCGCAGTCAGTCAGGCTAGAACCCGGCGCAAACGTCGTTCGGTCCAGACCCGATCTTGCAATAAACTCTTTTGTAAGGCTGCCAATGGGCTGGCCTCCAAGAGCCTCCACAAGATGCTCTGCCACCATAAATCCCGCCCCGGAGTAGCTAAATTTAGTTCCTGGCTTGGCAATAACATTAATAGGCTCATATCCATAACGCCTGGGATCACTCAAGATCTCACCCGCAGTCGGTTGGATTTTGCCCAGTGTAAATCCATTAACATAGTGAAGGTTGAGGGCTGCGTGACTAATCAAGTGCTTGACTTGAACCATATCCGCCCATGCAGGATCGACAGATGAGGTAAGCCTAAAAGACGAGTTTGTCTGTGCCAAAAGCTTATTGACGGACTCATCAAGTGAGATTCCTTTACGGCCCAAAAAATCAATAATAAAGGCAGATGCGATCGATTTGCTAAGAGACGCCAACTCAAACAGCGTCGTCTCAGCAACCGACTCACCTTTCTCGCCGCGAAGACCGACCGCGATGCTCTGAATGCTCGAAGAGTTTGCCAGCGCGATTTGAACACCTCGCACACCGTGACGAGACAGCAGGGATTTTATCTCGCCTACGACCCGATCGAGAGGATCCG
>JBEIGW010000404.1:0-2263 GCA_040381655.1 Deltaproteobacteria bacterium | reverse complement strand
CCCCCCAACCCGACCACGACTGGGAGCTGCCATGTCCACGGTAGTTGATCACAGAGAAGTTTTGCTCGGTCAGATCAATGACACTTTGATTCCTTGCACCGCGTCCGCCGTACTGTATCGAGAATTCGAGGTTCTTTAGATTCGGGTCAGTTCGCACGCCCTCCAAATTAGCCGTATATTTTCCCGGGTAACTTTCCCGGTGGGCAACGAGCATGATGTTTTTAGATTTAGATGTACCGCTGCTCAGGCCAGCCTCATAGACCGAGGTCTTTTGGACAAATACGTCAGCCTCAGTAATGTTTGAGGCTGGAATTCGTCCTATCAAAATGTCAGCTAACCCGTCGTCTCCATCGACCATACTATAAAAAGAATCGCCAGGAGTTCCACTCCAGCTATAAAGAGGAACCTTCGTCTCATCTCCAAAGAGAAGCACTGCCTCTAGATTTTGTGTTTTATAGTAGTTTTGAATGAGATTTTTGATGGCGGAAGGCCCTGTAGCCGGCTTGATGGCCTCATAATAAACCGTTACGCCCTGCTCGCGGTGGCGTTCAGCGAAGCTTCTAGCGGCTGGTAGAAGATCATCAGTTGTAAGGACCAAATAAGCACCGTTTTTACGCGGAATTGATAGATCTGCAATTACGGCGTCGCCGTTTAACGTGAGCTGCTCAAGAGCAGTTAATTGACTGGCCGTAACGAATCGGGCGTCAGCAGTTGCCAGAGCGTCTTTTGCGGAAATCGTGATTTTCAGATCATTAATATATCTAAGCTCTTTTTTTCGAGGGTTGTACTGGGCTAGATGTATTTTGATGGGCATAACGGCAAAACGTCCCATCCTTTGAGTTTTTCCAATCTCAACCCAAGGAGCCCCGAAATTTTTATTGAGCGTATAAGCTTTTCTGTCGATTGTAAATTTTGGAGATGGTGAGCCCTCTGGCGCATCTGGCTGCGCAGGATAAAGGTTGACGTCACCGAGTGATGAAGTCGAATCGATAGTTAAAATAGTTTCGTAGACCTTTGTAGGATCGACCACAATAAGTCTTTGGAGTGTGGGGATGTCTGGCTTGCCAACGTCACCTTGGTTGATGTGTTCAGCCTGACTCCATTTAAGATAGGTCACTCCGTTTTTTTGCACCGATTCAAGTTCTTCAGCAAACGTTGAGTTATCGATCTTTATGTTAATCAATTTCACTGAGTCAGCTTTTGTTTCAATTGTGGCTGCATTTATCCGGCTGCTAAAAACGCCCATAAGTAAAACGAACGATAAGAAAGACAACCGCGACCGAAAGCTTTTCATAAGAGCTCCTTTTGATGAATCGATAAGAAATACTAGAGGGCATTCGTTATGAATGACTAATCAGAAATTCTTTTCAAAACGACCAGCCGAATGGCTCCACGCAATTAGTCGAGCTCTTGCTTTATAACTACCCAGAACTAATGATATTTATGACATCAAGAGTTTACTATAAAGTTGATGAGGCCCAGTGACGATACGGATGGTAGCGGAGGGGCGCCATGTTGAAGCATCTAATATTGTCTGGGTTTATAGCCGCCGGCTTTTTGGGATCCTGTTCAGATGCCTCCTTTAACGGCTCGTCGGGTGTAGTTCGTAAACCGGGTGGCCCGAAAAAGCCGAAGCCTCCCAAAGAAACACCCTCATCTGATGCTAATCCAAATTCAGTCAAAGTTCGCTACGGGCAGGGTATCAAGCCAGCCGTTGCAGATTTTTTATTTGTCCTCGACAATTCCGTTTCAATGTCTGGTGACGCGGCCCGGGTGAGTCAAGGCCTCATGGCTATTCCAAAGGAAACATTTCCTGATTCGACGAGATTGGCTGTCATGACGACCATGGCAGCCTCAAATCCGACAGCTGCTTCCTTGACCGTGCATCAGGACATTAAGGGCTACGGGTCTTGCATTAATAAGGAGCCTGGTTTCTTGTCATTTGTAGATCGTGCCTCCTATAATGCGTTTAAGGGGTGTCCAGGATTACCCTTCAAGCAGAATATGGCGTATGTGACGCCAGCTTGTGATTCCGGTTGGTTTGAACCGTTCGCAAAGAATGGGGACGGAGTCAGGTGTTTTACAGCAGCACTGCAAAATCCATTTCATCCTGTGGGTTGTGAGCCAGGTCTATTGGCCGTTGAGCAACTCCTTCAGCGTAATGTTGGGAAACCCCTATTTCGGGACAACGCTTCAGTAAGCATTATCTTTATATCTGACGAACAAGAAGGTTGTAACGCGCCGCATACTCGCGGCAATGTTT
>JBEIGW010000403.1:0-2287 GCA_040381655.1 Deltaproteobacteria bacterium | reverse complement strand
CTCTTCACATCACTCAACAAAGCCAAATCGATACCAGATAATTATTTAGCGAGTCATAAGTTCAAGGCGCCGCAGAGAACAACCATAGGTGGTCTTATGAGAATAATTGACCTTGAAGACGCCAATGACGTAACGGTTGAAAACAGTACCGACTTCACTGATTTGGTATGGATTCACAGGCGCTTGGCTATCCACGAGGGTGAATAAAAAAAGCGGCCCTCTCCTGGGAGCCGCTTTGGCTTTAAATAATTTCGACACGCTGCGGCGCTACTCCACCTCACTCACGCGTCCGACTCTCCTCGCAGCCAGCAACTCTAGACTTTGCGGGCCATGAATCGACACCGTCGAGAAGACATCGTCACCGCACAGGACCCGCGGTCTCTGGATGCGCCCTAAAATCTAACATAACGGTTGCCACAGACATTGCTGAGGCATGCTCTGCTGCATTACCAACAAGCATGAACCGACCCTCCCAACTCGAAACCATGACTCTCGACCACCGAGGCATCATTTCCGAGCTTAAAAACTCATTCGGCGGCGCCTCGGGGGACCGTAATATATTTTTTAAATCCATGATATTATTGAATTATTCAATGGCAATAAACATCAATCTCGATACCTGTCACCCCCCTTAAAGAGTTGACAAACCAGCTTTCGGCTGCGATAACAGGGCCTTCCTAAAAGGGGATGTAGCTCAGTTGGTTAGAGCGCCTGCCTTACAAGCAGGAAGTCCACAGTTCGAGTCTGTGCTTCCCCACCATTTTTCCTCAAAAATTGTCCGTGACCTTATCACTCGATTTTTTCCGTCTAAAAATCAAAACGAAGACGTCGGTCTCTTTGCCTGTAGAACTTGAACCCGCGGGCACTGACCAGATGACAAAATCCTCCACCCAGCCTCGCGCCCGCATGGCTACCACGAACTCGTTGACGTAGGCTCGCCCGGGGTCGGTCACAACACATGTTGCATCCGAGCTTGCTATCACAGATATGACTTCGGCAAAACCAGCCGCCATAGAACGATCATAAAGAACGTCACTTGCAATCACCCAATCGAAAACTCTACCCGTCGTTTTGCATTCCACTACAAGATCTTCAGGTGACTCAAATATTAGATTCAAAGGCTCATTCTGAGAGACATTTAATCGCAAAAAAGACGGCACACTGGGGTGGCTATCAACAACAGTGCATACGCCACCACCCCGACTACAGATCATAGCGGGCAATCCAAGACCACATCCAAGCTCAACTACAGAACGACCACGAATACGGCGTTTGACGTCCACTTGATCCAAGTATGCGCAAAGGGCTAAGGATGCAGGCCAAACTACGCCAAAATAAGGCGCGAGGTTTTCTATTTGCTCTGGCGCGTAACCTTTCACCTCGAGCCAGTCAATAACTTGGTCGATAGATGATTCCACATTTTTCAACGTTGTGAGTTGAAGAGTATCTCCAGCAACTCGCCAGGAAGCAGTTTCGGTAACGTACGCAAGCTCAGATAGCGGGTGATCTTCCACGTCCGTCGACGCGATTTGCAATGGCATTCGTCACCAAACTCTCGCCCATATCGCTTTTAGGTACCGACTTTCAGGCACATTGACCAAGTGCGGATGATCACTTGCAGCACCTGTGACTTTAAAAATCTGAACCTGTCTCTGCGCTTGGAACGCTCCACGTCGCACGGACTCCAAAAATTCATCCTCACTGACAAGACCAGTACAGGAGAAGGTAACAAAAAGCCCACCCGGCTTGACTACGCTGAGGGCCTGCCGATTCATGTCACAATATTTTTTAAGGGCCGTCGGAACATCCTCTTTACTTCTAGTTTGCTTCGCAGGATCCAAAATCACTGTGTCCCATGTCTGTTTTTTTTGTGCCGCTTCACGCGTCCACGGGAATAAATCAGCATGAACAAATCGAATGTCAGCTTGGTTGAGCGCCGCGTTCTTCTTGGCGAGTTCAATGACATCCTCGTCAAGATCTAAGCCAACAACCTCACTTGCTTTGGCAAGAGCTTTGGCATAGATGGCGAACCCACCACTATTACAGCAAATGTCCAGGACGCGCCCACCTCGACTCAACTCCGTTAAGAGTTTGCGATTCTCCCGTTGGTCACAAAAAAATCCTGTCTTATGTTTTGAACCGGGTGCCACCTGAAACTTCAGCCCATGTTCCTGGATGATGACAGGCTCAGGCTTGGCAGGACTGCGAATATCGATCGACTCCTGCTTCTGCACATGCTCCTCGGCAAAGAAGTAAAAATGTGCCTGAGGAAAGAAGCGTCTTAATG
>JBEIGW010000402.1:0-2302 GCA_040381655.1 Deltaproteobacteria bacterium | reverse complement strand
GAGGTTTCATGAAGGTTATTCAAGCCATGACAAGGAATGTTATTTGTATAAAGGAGGACGACACGTTGCGGAGGGCTTACGACCTCATGCTTGATTGGGAGATTCGCCATCTTCCAGTAGTTTCCGATGGTAAACTCGTAGGGATTGTTAGCGACCGTGATGTTTTGCCATATCTATCAAGACGCGAATTGGGTCATGTGCCGGAAATTCCCGTATTTGAGGTTATGACGCGCAACGTCCTTACTGTTTCCCCCTCAGACACGATTTGGCATGTGGCAAATCTTATGAGCGTGAATAAGATTGACGGTCTGCCCGTAATCGAAGATCCCGATCAGCGGCTTGTTGGATTGATCACATCAATGGACTTAATTGATCTTCTGAAAGAAAAAGAAGTGCTCGATCTCTCCCAAACGATCCCTTGGACTTACAATCTCCAGGCCTCTAATCTTGAATCGACCGTGCCCTGAGGTTTTTCGGCAGAATTGGTCGTACCGTCACTGGGGTTTGTCGTGGAGCTTTACAGGCTTAAACTTTTTGCTGACGCGAATATTTATCAGTTCCACACAGACGCTAAAACCCATCGCAAAGTACACGTATCCTTTTGGTATATGAAATCCTGAAGCTTCACCCACTAAAACAAGCCCAATCATAAGAAGGAAACTTAGGGCTAAAATTTTTATTGTTGGATGGTCATCCACGAACTGAGCAATCGCGCCGCTAGCAACCAGCATAACGATCAAGGCGATCACATTTGCTGCCACCATGATGCCGAGATGCTGTGTCATGCCAACGGCCGTGATAACACTGTCTATCGAGAAAACAAGGTCAATCAGCATGATTTGAATGATAACAGCGCGAAAAGTGGCATACTTAGCTCCACCTGTGGCGTCCGAATGCTCGGCACCTTCAAGCTTGTGGTGGATTTCTTTGGTGGCTTTGAATAGAAGAAATAAACCGCCAGCGAGCAAAATAATTGATTTTCCCGTTATATTGACTCCTAAAAATGAGCCTAGAGGAGTTGTGAGGCTTGCAATCCAGGATATGACCGACAGCAGTAGTAGTCTCGTGACTAATGCTCCCATGAGGCCAGCCTTCCTGGCTGAATCTCTTTGCTCTTTTGGAAGTTTTCCAGCAAGAATAGATATAAAGATAATGTTATCGATACCTAATACAACTTCAAGCGCCGTCAGTGTTGCAAGGCTAATGAGGTTTTCACCGCTAAAAAGTATGCTAGTTAGGTGTTCCATGAGATCTCCAGACTAATTGAAAACAAATCATGCCCCAGAAATATTCTCGCTATCATCACATAGGGCGTCGAGCAAAAATCGATGGTCGCCCGTATGATTTGCAAAATCGAGGTGTGGCCAGAGAACCCTCTTTGGTCGAAAGCCAACAGCCATGCCACAGGCTTTTAGCATTAACTGATCGTTTGCGCCGTCTCCTACTGCGACTGCGTGTAATGGATCAATACCCAGGGACATACACCAATCGAATACGGCTTGTTTTTTTCCGTTGGCATCGATTATAGCACCTTCAACCTCCCCTTGCATCAAATCCCCATTCCACAAAAATCGGTTAGATTTGAAGTCAGTAAAGCCAAGTTTTTTGGCGACAGGATCCGCGAACTCCCGGAAGCCGCCTGTAATCAAAAAAAATCGTATTCCCTTTTTGTGGCACCAGTCCGAAAGATTCTGCATGCCAGGGCATAGTGTGGGTTTTATATTATTGAGCTCCGATTTTCGCAGGCCTGCTAATATTTTAAGCCGAGCGCGCAACGACTCTGAAAAGTCCATTTGCCCGGACATGGCTACAGCGGTCAAAGCTTCGACCTCGGCTTGTTTGCCCGCGAGCTTCGCGACTTCAACCAAAGATTCTTCCTCTATAACGGTCCCATCCATGTCAAAAAATATCGCAGTTGGATGGATAACCTGCGCCGGGATAATTCCGGCACTTTCGCCGGAAAGGATCTCATCGTGGGCTAAATTTAGATGTTTATTTTTAGGTTGATCGATTCGCCAAAACAACTGGTTGTTGACTGTGAAAGAACTCATCCCGTCATGGTTTAAATTTTCGCGGGAAATGACTCTATCACTCAGGATGACTCGCGCGGCTGAGCTCATCCGACTTTGTTCAAAATAAAGGGGAGCCAAGAATTCACTAATTCCCGATGAGCCTCTTCCAGAAGATCGATCCAGGATGGTCGACGTGGGCTATTTAGCAAACGCATTCCTGCCTCCTCTGGCATCATATCGGCCTTCCGGCGGTTGCAAGGGTGGCAAGCTGCGACCACATTTTCCCACAT
>JBEIGW010000401.1:0-2317 GCA_040381655.1 Deltaproteobacteria bacterium | reverse complement strand
GATCAATCACGATTGTGACTTTGATTTGATGTGTCTTCCTAACAACGCTGAAAAAAGGATTGCTGCCATGATTTTTAAGACGAATGTTCGATGTTGTACGGTCAACCTCATCGCCGGGTCTCTTTCCTGGTTTGTTTGCAATACTGCGTCATTTGGCGCAAGTGATGCCAAAATAAACCTCTGCAATGAGACAGACCAAAAGATTTACACAGCAATAAGTTATGAGCCAGAAGCTGGGGTGGCGCTGATGTCTCGTGGTTGGTGGACCATTAATGGTCAAACATGCACTGAACTTGAGTTGCCAATCGCTACTGACAGGGTTTTGTTATACGCAGCTGCCGAGGGTAATCTGAAGGACTGGCAGGGGCAGGTTGAGCTTTGCGTTGACGCAAATGATAAGTTTGACTTTAGTGGCGCTCAGGCCATGGCGTGCGATGTGGGTAACTTGGCTAAAAAACGCTTTAAGGAATTATCCTTGCGCGAGCTTAAAGCTGCTTCTGAAAGTGGGCAAGCAACGTACACTTTCAAAGCTAGTGATGCGACCCGTCTTTCAGACGCGATCAAAATCTGTAATGACTCGAGTGACGCAGTTTTTTTTGCACTATCACAAAAAAACTCTCAAGCCACAGCAATGGCAGTCGCGGGGTGGTTTAAGATTTTATCGGGAGCGTGCTACGAGACTATGAAAGCTCCAGATTCGGATGAGCTTTATCTTTATGCAAGTAATGAGCGCGGTAATAAAAGGTGGAAAGGGGATGTCTCCTTATGCACAAATTCATACGATGGCTTCCTATTTACTGAGCCCTCATCGATGGTTTGTCAGGCTAACAATGAAAGGCGTCAACTTTTTAAAAAAGTGTCGATGAATAGGGGCGGAGATTTTGAATATCGTTTGAAGCCGATGTTGTCTGAGGCCTCTCGATCGACGGTTCAGTTGTGCAATCAAAGTTCGTCCACAATCGTTGCTGCGATTGCCTCTGAAAACTCCGATTTTATCGGTCAATTTATCACTAGTGGTTGGTTTGGAATTAAACCAGGTGAGTGCACGGCAGGACTTCCTGTTGACTCTGACTTGTTGCACGTCCACGCCCAGGATGTCGACGGAAAGGTGCTGAGATCTGGCTCATTTTCAGGCTGTGTACACGGTGCGAAAGCATTTGAATTTGCTGATGCGACTGCTATGGCTTGCAGTGCAGAGGGCGAAGAAAAAAGAGCGTTCGATGCGATAACGATCGAGCCAGGAGATGTGAAGATTCAACTTCCATAGGCCTAATGAAAAGCCGACGACAATAAAGAAGGTCCCACGATACACGTGGGGCCTTCTTGTTTTATCAGTGTTATGGAGCAGGTGGCTGCCGCACCTGCCACTTAAAGTTCTTAGACGTTCGATTGCCAGCATGGTCCTCGGCATGAATTGTAATAGAATGTTCGCCGCCAACATTACTGAACCATCTTTGCCCTTCGGTTGAAAACCCAATATTGACGGTGAGCTTCCTGCATTCATAATTTCCACAAGTCAGCTCTGGGACAAAGAAATTTTCCACATACTGAGTGTTTGATGAGCCGCCAGGTAGCTCGGAAAAGTCCCAGACCACTCGTTCCCTTGAATCATCATCAAGTTGATAGGTGATTTTGTGGGGAGGAACGACGAACTTGTCGTGCAATATAAGATCATGAATTGTCGCGTAGATACCGTAGGCTCCTTGAATAGGTAAGCTTGGATCTTGAGGGTAGCCATTTCGCATAAGGCCGACGTCCACAAATTCGGGGGCCTTTGTGTCATTCAGGGATTCAAGGAAATTGAAAGGATTACGGTAGGCCCCGCCTCGAGCGAGGACGTTTAAGTGAACGTGGTGGTAGACCTCGCCGTAGGTGCTGACCATCCAGTAATAGACCTCGCCAATTTTAGTTCCAGCAGGGATGGGCGCTTTGCTTCGAAAAGCATCCCAAATGGCTTGAGGGATAGAATCACGATCCACATGATGGTACTGCCAGACATAGCCGGCGCTGTCGAGTATAGCGACCTCCCAATAAGCCGGGCCTGGTCCATAATTAGAGATGTTGACGACTTGGCCGCCCACGGACGCCAGCACATCAGTTCCCGCGTCTGCGCGGATATCCAGACCATGGTGAAAATAGGGCTCGCCCCCATAATTTTGGTAGCTAGCTGTGTTATGACCAATAGATTTCACTTGGACAGGCCAGGGATACCGGCCCGCGACTGGCGCGGTTGCTACAGCCGCTGCCATGGATAAATAGCTAGGTCTGTGTTCTTTCTCGGCTAGGGCATCTTCGATTTGAGCGACTTTTAGGGTTG
>JBEIGW010000400.1:0-2333 GCA_040381655.1 Deltaproteobacteria bacterium | reverse complement strand
ACAACGAAGAACGACCGCATGGGGCAATCGGTCAGAGAACCCCGATGACACTGATCAATCGCGCGGGCGCTACCAACCCGTCCTTGTGCGATAAGGTCGAAAACTCCAGCTAAGGCTGGTCCAGTGTTTGGTCTCGGAGCACCTTGTGACGGACTCTCATATTAAACGAGGGAGCTTTTGGGGCCCATGTCATAATCAGCGAAGAAGTCCCTTAAACCGTTCCAGTGCAGCCGGATCGCACAAACTTCTCACATGCTCCATCCCTGTATTTTCATAATGCCGGAAGGACGCACCGAGGAAGTCTCCTAAATTCAACTCTCTCGGCTTAACATCACAATCGTAGACGGGGCGAACAAATAGATGCTGTTCAGGCACTTCAAGGCTATGCGCCAACTGGCGGTAGACGGGCCACTGAACGGAATTTGCAAGATCATCCGTTACTTCTCCGTCCCATAGATTTGTATCAATAGCCAAACCAAACCTGTCAGTTGATTGTCGCGCAATTTCCCTTAGGACGCAAATCTTCGGGTGATTTATTGTATGCATGAAAGCACCGACCTGAGATTGCCAACGCTCAACGTGACTCAGCGCATCAAAGCCCAACTTTGCCCATTCGGCTCCCATGACATCTAATGAAATATCGTAACTCGCAAAGTAACCTAAAGCCGCGAACACGAGCTTGTTATAAAGTTTTTCTGCTCGTGGCAAATCCAAACCCTGGCAGTAGGAATACACTGCTATCGCAGAATGATAATCACCCATTACTCCCTTCAGCATTTGTCCGCCCTTAGATAGGTAGATACAATCTGGCTGGAATCCGGCAAACACGACCACGGGCAACTCGAGCGCATTGTTAAAGGCGCTTAAAACCTCTGCAGGGTAGAGCTTCTCCGAATAGTGCCCGACGCTCTGAATAAGGATGTAATCGTAGAGCTGAAGACGATCTAATATCTGCTCTGGTTCCAGAGGCGCCAAACCAAGATGGTAAGCGTCCACTTCAGCCGTCGGCAGCACGCTACGAATTGAAGCAGCGACGCCCAAAACTTGGCAAGTACCCAATATCGCAATTCGTGGACTGGACAAGGATCACCAAATTATTTCAGACAGAATCCAAAACTTCTTCGTCACAGATTATAGAGGCTAAGGCGCGAAGCCTAGCTCTTTCATGGTCTCGATCCGCATCACATGGGTCCTGATTTAAGTTTGTTCGCTCGGATCCATCCGAGTGCTGCCCTGCCGTTGAAAGAAAGTGTGCAGAGAAAAGGCCCATCACATGCGAAACGGCCTCTGGGCGCACCTCACGGAAATCGTCTTGGTAGAACGCGCCCCTCGCATGCGGCCCTGATATAACTTCATAAGAAGGGAAATATGCAACATTGCTGCATTTCCGACAAATCCTGTCAGCCACAACCCGCAGTACGGACTTGCTATAAACTGTCGATTGCAGAACGTGTCTTGCCTCATAAGTTGCGATCAGCGAAACCGGAGACACAGTAAGGATGATCTTCACTAATGGATTTACAAGCCGAAACAGCGCCAGAAACTTCATAAGGTCTTCCTCAACCTCTTCCAGCTCAAAGTTATGGAACTCGTAGAGATCCGGATTTAGAGAGTCAGCAATTACACCCGGGGCGAGCGGAAACACCGCTCCGTCACATTTTCTCCTCCAACTCTCAGTTACGCCAAGAGTGAAGATAAACACGTTACACTCTTCAAACATTTGACGAACTGCAGTAAGGTGCTTTTCTCTGTCATCAATAACTGCAATTGCCGAATGGAACCCGCGATGTTCAATGCGGGGGCGAAACGGATCAATAAAGGAACCATCTTTGGCGCTCCAAACGGCGTCTGATGGATCGAAAAGCCCGTAAGCCCTTTGGAAAAGTTGGAGAAGCTGGCTTGTTGTATAAACATTCCCAAAACGAGCAGAAAAAGCGCCATGATCGACTTGAAGCTGAGAGACGCTGACGTCTACCTCCGTGACTAAGTAGTGGAAGCCCTGCTCAACAAGCGTCCTCGAGATGTGCTGAGCGAAGCAGCTTCCAGCAGTAGCCACCTTGTCAGCAACCCCGATCTTGAAGGGTACACCGAACATAGGATCAACCTCAGTCGGCTTCTTGTAACTTACCGCCTTTCGCCAGAAAGACTGATCGGGCAGACCGACATACGGATTTTCCACATTCTTCCCCTTTTGCTCCGAGACCAAACACTGGACCAGCCTTAGCTGGAGTTTTCGACCTTATCGCACAAGGACGGGTTGGTAGCGCCCGCGCGATTGATCAGTGTCATCGGGGTTCTCTGACCGATTGCCCCATGCGGTCGTTCTTCGTTGT
>JBEIGW010000399.1:0-2336 GCA_040381655.1 Deltaproteobacteria bacterium | reverse complement strand
TCATCCACTGATGTCCAACCATCGAGGAGAAGTGTTCCCACCATGACCTCAGAGTCCACGCGGTTTCGAGAGCACCCCAGAGAGACTAGGTGCAATTTACGGGGTTGCGACGGCGGCGCATGGGTTGTCATAGATAGACCTCATTAATAGAATCAAAGCCTTCTACCATAACAATTTAATATTTCAATAAATTTATGCTTAAATATTAGGCGTCTGTCTTGGGGGTGGATTTATTCAAATCACCGATATAATTGGATTTTTCAGTTGTGAGCCACGTCTGGTAGAGCCTGAGAATGTGGTGAAAGACCGCGTTGGGCCGTGTGGTCTGGAAACGATGCTTATCGATCTGAGACACGGGAATTAATCCGCGAATGCTCGATGTAACAAAAGCCTCATCAAATCGGGGCAATTCATCGATAGTCACGACGCGCTCAGTGACAGGGATTTTTGCCGTATAAAGTAACTCGCAAATACGTCGACGAACGAGCCCTAGCAGAAGACCACTAGCAGCCGGAGGTGTTGCTATTTCGACAAGATCACCCGTTCTACCAATTAAAAAAATATTGGCCCACGTTGCCTCAGCTATTTCTCCTTCGCTATTCACCCAGAGAACATCCTCAAAACCCATCGTCCGCGCACGAATGATTTCCTTTTCTCGGTGAGCTCCTAATAGTCCCGTTTTAACGTGACTGCCCCGCATCCAGGCTCGATCAGTATAACTTAGTAGGCGCACCCCTCTGTCATTTTGCGTCGTCATCAAAGTATCAGATTCAAGGCTCATAATATCGATGAGCCGATTTATCAATCCAGACGCGTCCTGAAACAGCATAAGTCTGACGCGCAACCCACCTCGCTCAGCTAACCTCTCAAGCGTCGACTGCACTTCAAACCCCAAAAGCTCAGCTGAGGGCAACTGACAAGCCAGGAGCTCGGTTGCATGTGACAACAGCCGGTCTATATGCCTAGTAAAGTCTACAACCGCATGACCCTGTGCCAACATCGTTGTCATTACACGAGTGCCTTGGAAAAAGCTTCCATCCAAGAAGCCTAGGCTGTCCTGTGTCGTGATATCGCGACCATTTAATAAAAGCACTCGCAAGCCAATTTATCTCCATCCAAAAGACATATAGAAAAAAGGGCAGGCTTTTCAGCCTGCCCCGATCTACCGATTACCTCACAAAAACCTTAGCCCTTCTTGCCGGTGCCAGTCTCTGGAATAGCCTGAGACGCCTGATCTGCTTTAGCCTGTTTAACGGCTTCCCGAACGCTCGCTGCCTCAGAGCCAGCCGTGCGCTTACGAACCTCATCCATGATGTTGTGACGAGTCGTGTAGGAGATAGTATTCAGGATGACCTGCTTACCACGACGATTTTTCAAGTTGAATATCAAGGGAGCCTTCAGGTTGGCTGTCATGTTTTGAGGGTTACTTGGCACTGTTACAATCACCGATATGACAAGATCCTCTTCCGACTGCACATCAAGTTCAGCAAGTTCAGCGTCGGCGACTTCAGCGATATATTCGGGATTAAAAAGAAGTGGGTCAATCAGAACAAAAGCAATGGCACCATCTTCCAAGGACTGAAACCACTTGAAAGGGGACTCCTTGTCGTGGTCGAGGAGTACGTATTGTTTAAGCTCAGGAAACCCTATCAACCCCGAAGGAAGATGTATGACTTCACTTTCCGGAACATCAATTTCGCCGAACCTTGTAGTCTTTAATTTGATCAAGACACGACTCCTTCTTCCCTTATCAACCAAACATCTTTGGTATCAGTTGGTGCACTCGATGCCTGAGGAGACCGACAACTCCCGTCGCCCGCCACAGATTCAAAAACGCCTTAATGTCCCTTTAAGCTTCTTTTAGTGTAAACCAGACTTTCCACACATTGCAAGTACTTTGGCGGGGACGTGTCCTATTATTTATCACCCTCGTCGTCACCGGATTTTGAGGATCTGACCACCCTTCTAACACCTGCTGGATTGGGGCTTTGCGGCTTTGAGAACATGAGTCCCGCCTCCTGAACGGCCCCCGTATCCGAGACCGAGGCGGCGCGGTTCTCCTCAAGAATTCGCTGATAGACCTCCCCTCGGTGCACCATAATATTGGGGCTAGCCTTGATTCCAAGCCTTACTTGTTTACCTTTGATCTGCATCACGACGATCGTAATATCATCGCCGATGGCAATTTCCTCTCGCTCCTTACGAGTTAGCACTAACACCCCAATACCCTCCTTGGTATCGCCCTCCCTGGCGGGGCAAAAAACTAAATGCTAATTTGGTTATACGACCAAAAACTAATCCTATTGCAAAAAGTTCAGCAGTGATGGCTGCAAAAC
>JBEIGW010000398.1:0-2343 GCA_040381655.1 Deltaproteobacteria bacterium | reverse complement strand
TGAAATCTTGGCGATCATTGGACCGCCCAAAAGCGACAAGTCACCAATACAATCGAGGAGCTTGTGTCTTACGAATTCATCATCAAATCTCAGACCTTCTGGATTTAGGACGCCATCATCTGAAACGACAACAGCATTATCCAGAGAGCCGCCTAAAGCCAAGCCTGCTCTTCGCATAGCATTGACGTCATTAACATGACAAAACGTACGGCATCCCGCTACTTTAAGAAACGAGTCGCGGCCAAAATTAAATACAAACGACTGGCGACCAATAACTTGTGATTTGAAATCGATATGCATCTCAAAGCTAGCGGTGTCTGCCGGCTCAACTTTGATCCACTTGTCACCAACTTGTAATTCGAACGCCTCACGCACCACGAAGTACTTGCGTTGAGCGTTTTGTGCTGAGATGCCAGCTACGACGATTCTTTCAATGAAAGGCGCGGCACTTCCGTCCATGACCGGAACTTCTGGACCATCGATTTTGACGATCGCATTATCGACCCCAAGCCCCGCAAAAGCTGCCATCAAGTGTTCTATAGTCGCAACTTTAGCATCACCCGACGCGATCGTGGTGTTCAGATCCGTAGATTGAATGTTGCTGACATGAGCTAGAATACTGGGAACCCCTGGCAGATCTATGCGCTTAAAGACGATGCCCGTATTGGCGGCGGCAGGGTGAATCTCCATGCGAACAACCTTTCCCGAGTGCAGAGCAATGCCACTAATCTGGACTTTGCGAGCAACGGTATGTTGTTTGTTAGAGATCATTTTTATCCTTCTTATCTTGGCTGGACGGGGCCGAAAAAACGAATGCCTCAACTGCGCCTATAACGCTAGCTGCAATTTCTGGGCCAGCCGAGTGTTGCTTAAATTTATCTATTAAGATACTGAAATAATTGACTTATTTTTTTTTATTAAAGCTGAACTATCAACCTGTGTCCATGTGTACACAGGTCCGAAGCCCCGAGCGTGGCTCAAACGACACGGGGGGGGGCTCGAATTCTAGGGTTGTTCGCCGTCCGTTGTTTCAGGTCGGTCATTCTTCAGCCAGTAGCTAAGACGCGCTGAACCGATAGTCTCACCAAGCTCGGATGGTACCGGGACTGCACCAGGATACCCCCACGACAGCGTAATAAACAAATCCGCCATGGCCACTGACTCGACAACATTTAAAGCAACGAGCCGCTGCGACATTTCAACAGCCCACGCCTCGAAGTGGCGTGAGAGTCTAGCCGCAGAAACATCAAACCGCGATATGTGGCTTTTAATAGGGGTTCGTGATCGCAGCTCAGCCATGGTCACGTTTTTTAGAGGAACGTCGTTGGCGAAACCAAGGTGACTCAAAGCAGCTGCGAGATATTCGTGACCTGCGTAGCCACGAAGAAGGCCGTCCCAACGCGGAACATCCGATGAAAACCCCCAACCCGCCGCGGCTAGTAGTTTACATTGCTCGATAACGTCAGGCCATGTACCCGTTTGGGCGAGTTCAAGCATTTCTCTTAAAAAACAAAAACGAAGAGCTACAGACAGTGATATTTTGTGCTGCCAATTCTGAGCCCTGAGAACACCATTCGCTAATATGTCGGCAACCTCACCCACACCTCTAAGAGCGTCATCCGAAATACCGACGCTGGGCAACACGCGCAGCGTCTCTTCAGACCAACCAAGATCAGTTTGGCCAAAATTACCTGATAGGCGATATCGCGCTAGAAAAACCTCGGGACCAATACCGAGTTCCAAGGTATCGTCAGCATTACATGCCATCCACGTCACGGTCGTTGATGTGCGATCTCCAATAATCCAGTCTAACTTACCATTCCAAGACTCGATGATCTCCTTGCGCGGAATACCCCCGCGCTGAAAGCGGCTGAGAACCGTCTCTAAGGCATCTCTCAGAAGCTCTTCTGAGGACGCCATCAAAACAATATGAAACTTTCTGGCCATCAACGCTTCAAGAAGACACTGCGGCGGAATAGCTGAACTTAGATCAATAACAATAAGTCCGTCAGCGGTTGTCCACCAACGATCATGAGCACCCAGCTCATACCGGGTAATACGACGAGACAACCATGCACGATAGTCATCAAAGAGAACCCTTGCTGCCCCACCAGCTCTGATTGACGACATGGCCATGGCCCGAGCTGATAAATTTCGTTCCTTAAGAGCAGCATATCCCGTCTCTAAATGGCTGGATGCAATCTGTCTACGACGGGATTGCATAGCACCTCGATCCTCGATCACACCTAAGACATCTGGCGTCTCACTTATCAACTCAAGCCTAGTCGTAGATCTGAGATTGGAGGTCATAGTGGATTTAAGAATCCACGGATAAAGAGTCTC
>JBEIGW010000397.1:0-2353 GCA_040381655.1 Deltaproteobacteria bacterium | reverse complement strand
GGACTCTTGTCAAACCTATCACCAATATCAGCCTGTTTACTTAGTCAGAGGCCACGCACATAGATTCTTCTTTCAAAGGGCATACCGTCTTCAAAACGTAACTTACTACTACTACGCAAACCAAGCACCGATGCAGCAAGATGACGTCAAGCAAATTGAACAAGCGCCAGCCGTTCAAGATCAGACAGTCAAGCAAGAGCAGGAAATGAAACAAAAACCTGAGACCAAGCAAACAGAACAAAAACCTGATTGCCCTAAACCAGATCTCACTCAAAAACCTATTGTTAAGAAGCTTCCTAGCAAGTGCTGAAACGTTTTGTAATCGGGGACACCCGACTGATTGACTATTGATTGACCAGCAGTTCATTTAATAGCCAATCAGTCGGGTGTCCCCCTTTTCCTTCTCCTCCTCGGCTTTTTCGCCTCGTCAGCTTTCTTCTGCTGCTCTTCGAGCTTCTTTTTTTTCTTTTTGACTGTCTCTTTGAGAGTTTTCTTAAAGTCGATTGCAAGGGCTTGATGGCTTTGAATAGCAATTAAACTGGCAAGGGAAAGTCCCAAAAAACGCACCATAAAATCACTCATGATAATTAGGTCCCGTAGAGGCATGAGCCTCTCGTTATCTCTTTAGCCACCGGCGTCGTGCAAGGTCCGAAGAGAACCGTAAATGGGGCTGGACGCGCATGCTGTGGCACTGTAAATTTATAGAAACACAAATTTATATATTTATTGGGCGAGGGAAAATGCCTATAAAATACTCAAAACTGTATGCTGCCGCGCTATCAACGCTTCTTTTGCCACCATAGGGTCGACAAGTTGTAAGGTTAGAAAGTCATCGGATCCATCTAAGGTAAGTTCGGTCTCAGAAGCTGAATCGGCCTGTATATTCGGACTCGGAAATAACCGCTTTGGGTCGCCCGGTGCATCCGACCTTGATTTAAACATATGGCAAATTATCAACTCATCTGCGATTGCCAGCCGACTCGCTTACTCCGATGAGCCCGTTTTCAATAAGCAAGCTAAAAGCCTCGGCTTTGATCGCAGTGACACCATAACATCGGGGTCCATGAGTGCTGTGGTCATGTCCAACAAGCGCTGTGTGGTTTTGGCTTTTAGAGGAACTGATATGAATAGCATGCGTGACTGGTTCGTGGACTTACGCGCGACGACAGATCCTGTCAAATACGGCCGTGTGCACAAAGGATTTTACCGCGCTTGGCGAGGACTTCGTGACGACGTGGTCAAATCGCTGAGATCACATGGAGCTGACGATAAAACATTTTGGGTTACCGGTCACAGCCTCGGCGGTGCTCTGGCAGGTCTTTACGCTTATACGGAAACATTTGAGCGACTCATCTTCAAAGGCCCCCGCATTGCTCGGGTTGTGACATTTGGACAGCCTATCTTTGGCAATGATGAGGTCAGTAATGTCATGCGAAAGGAATTCTTAGGGCGATACTTTCGCGTGGTTAATGGCCTTGATATCGTGGCAACCGTGCCGTTTTGGCTCAAACACTTTGGCTCACTAGTTTGGTTTCATGACGACCGAGTCGAATATAGACCCGACACGCAGCTCTTTGGCGGTGCAAACGCCGGATCGGTTGCCGCAGCGGAAATCCCGCAAGAGTTAACCCCGACAGAAGAATCGCTTCGCGAGTTTATTGAGTTAACGAGAGGAGCCAGCGCGTCATCGTCTGGTAACTCTGTGGGTGCCATGGGCTGGCCAAGACGCATCAGTGATCACTTTATGAAAGGCTACCTGGACCGGCTGCAGCTAGAGATCAGTGATCTCACGCAATAGAACCAGAGCAGGAATCAGAGGTTGCCGTCTGTCAGCAAAACTGAGCACTTTTAAAGACTTTTGGCCTTATTACTTGGCGGAACATCGCTCTAAGCGTTGTCGGAGCCTTCACTACGCTGGATCTTTTTTCGCTACATCGTTAATCATATTCGCTCTTATTTCAGGACACTATATTTATCTTTTAGCGGCTGCGATTATGGGCTATGGGTCCGCGTGGCTGGGCCATGTAGTTTTTGAGAGAAATAGGCCCGCAACATTCAAATATCCGATGTTTTCGTTTTTCGCAGACTGGATGATGTGTTGGCGCGCCCTTTCCGGACAACTAACCAGAGATTTCGAAAAATTTGGATTTCAATCGACATGGTGAGATGATTAGAACTAGCGATGTGCTTGACTTCGTCGGTAATTCTTGCTGATTTTAGGAGCCACGAATGTGGAAGTCATTCGTTGAAGTGGCGGGTATGGTTTGGGGACTGATCATATTCATTGTTTTTTTTCTCGGCCTAAACAAGGTTAGTCACCACTTTACGAGACCTGAGATGAATTTTTGGACCT
>JBEIGW010000396.1:0-2359 GCA_040381655.1 Deltaproteobacteria bacterium | reverse complement strand
CTAGCGCGTCCAAGCCGGATTTTAGCGCATGCGTTCCCTGATAAGGATCAAACACCGGTTGGGTTTGGATTTTTATCCGTGAATGTAAATGGGATGGATCATAATGTTGAGATCGCGCCCGGTTCGCGTTTAATTGACGTGGCTGAGGCAATCAATTCTTCGGTTTCAGATGTGAAAGCTTCAATCGTCAACACCGGCCAAAAAGATGACCCATTCACTCTGATGGTTACAAGTTTAAAAAGTGGGGTTCAGGCTTCGATTAACATGGACCCCGATACTACTTTTTTGGATGTTGCCAGGACAATGGAGGGCAGAGATTTGGAAATGTCATTCGAGGGGATTGCCATACAAAGGCCCGTCAATGGTGTTTCTGATTTGATCGATGGCGTGAGTTTAAGGGGGATTTCTGCAGCTCCAGGTGTGGCCGTCTCGTTAGAAGTAAAGCCTGATAAGGAGCAAGCATCGGACAGGGTTCGCTCGTTTATCCAGCAATACAACGGTATTCAGGCATTCGGGCGTGAGCAACTTTCGAAAAGAACTGGTGAGTCGGGGACACTGTCGGGCGATTCATCCATGCGTCAGGTAACTCGTGCTCTTCAATCTGTCATGCAGGAAGGTAATTTGTTTAATTTTGGCATAACGACTGATCCGAAAACGGGTCAACTACAACTGGATGAGTCGAAGCTAAGCATGGCTTTGGCTAATAACTATGACCAGGTTGTTGGGCTATTTGTGTCTGATGGCGGGAATAGTGGTCTAGCTGAGAAAATGCAATCTGCGATTAAGGGGCTGCAAAGTAAATCGAGCGGGGCGTTGGGACAAAGGATTCAAGGCCTCGAGCAGCGCATTCGAAAGCAGGATGATGATATCGCTAGAAAAGAGCAGCAGCTGCAGTATAAGACAGACCAGCTAAAGAAAAAAATGTCATTGATCAGCTCCAGAATGGGTGCCATAAACGCCGAAGATGCTCAATTAACTCAAAGGTTGACCCCATAATATCTGGTCCGCTGAGGCGTTTAGGTTTCGGTTATAACTATTTTTCGTACCATTATTTTTTCTGTAAAATATCGGTCAGCGATGCTAATATCAGGTCAACCGTTCGCGAGTGCGAACCTGCCAGCGAATATTGGAGGCAAAATGGACAGCCCGTTGGAAAATGTTCGTCGCGACTTCTCAAAGGGCGTTTTGCTCGAACACGAGCTTCCGGAATCTCCATATGTTCTTTTTGATAAATGGCTGAAAGACGCAAGCGCTCAAGCAATACCAGATCACAACGCTATGAGTCTTTCTACAATGGATGCCCAAGGTTTTCCGGTCAGTCGTATTGTGCTTCTGCGGGAGGCAGCGGCTTCAGGTTTTTGCTTTTATACAAATTATCAAAGTTGCAAGGGTGAGGAATTGTTGGCTAATCCAAAAGCTGCCATTCAGTTTTTTTGGCCAACCTTGGAGCGTCAAATTCGCGTCCGTGGTGTCGTGGAGAAGCTTAGTGCTACGGAATCAGACGGGTACTTTGCCTCACGGCCTAGAGACAGTCAAATTGGCGCTTGGGCATCACCACAGAGCGAGATGGTTGGGTCGCGAGAGTTTCTAGATGAAAACTTTGCTCGCTACTTAGAGAAATTCAAAGATGTCGCAAAGATTCCTCGTCCGCCTCATTGGGGTGGTTTTCGTTTGAAACCTAATCAATTTGAATTTTGGCAGGGTCGACCCAGCCGGATGCATGATCGCTTTAAGGTTTTACTGGATGGTACAACGTGGCGCTGGCAGCGTTTGGCGCCGTAAAAAAGAAAGCCCCCGATCTTCAGGTGATCGGGGGCTTTGTTTTTGATCTCGATTTTACTTCATTTGCGTTGGACTTGTTTTGCTCTGAACGGGCGACTGTGTTGGAGATTGTGTTGGTCTTGTGGGTTCCGGGCTAACTGGATCTTTGACGTCAGTTGATGTTTTGTCATCAGTCTTTTCAGAAACCGGCGTTTGGGTTGCTAGCACCCCTTTGCACTGAGTTCCAGCCTTGAGATCTATGACGGTTGGGTTGCGCGACTCTTTGCTACTTCCAGCGTTAAGGATGTCGACAAACTCATACTGCATTGAGTCTTGTGGATTGTCTTTCACGATGATCTGGCGTGTGAATGATGGCGTTTCACCTTTTACGCCCATAGACATTTGCACATCATGTGTGTATTGGGCGCCGTCTTTAACTCGAGAAACCGTGATGGCGCCAGTTGCCTCACTTGGCTGACCAGCATTTTCGTGTGCGAGATCTATCGTGGCAACAAATGTGCCGAGCATGTCCGCCGCAAGGGATCTTTCAAAGCTCAAGCTTAAAACCTGCACTTCATCATCTTTCTTAGTTTGCGCG
>JBEIGW010000395.1:0-2365 GCA_040381655.1 Deltaproteobacteria bacterium | reverse complement strand
GAAGAAAATGCTGGTGATATGGAAAAGGCAATCGTCTGGCTTCGTGAGCGCGGCATGAGCCGTGCGGCAAAGAAGGCCGACCGTGTTGCAGCAGAGGGCGTCGTCGAAGTTTTGATCAATGATGCAGGCACCGAAGCTGCAGTCCTTGAAGTAAACTGCGAGACAGACTTTGTTGCGAAAAACGATGACTTTCGCAAAATGGTACGTGAAACAGCTGCCCTTGCCCTGAAAAACAAGTGCAACGACATTGAAAAGCTCGCAGAATTTAAGCTCTCCAGTGGTGTTTCCGTTAAAGACACGATCGCAGGCCTCATCCAAAAAATCGGTGAAAACATGCGTCTTCGCCGCGTTTTGACGATCTCGGCTCCTAATGGCCACATCTCTGGCTATACGCACATGGGTGGTCGTATCGGAACTTGCGTGGTTCTTGAGGGCAAAAAGGACGTGGCTGACCTTGGTAAAGATATCGCGATGCATGTCGCTGCGGCATCTCCCCGCTACCTAACTCGCCAAGAGGTTGATACTAGCGAGCTTAATCAGGAAAAAGACATTGCTCGCAAGAAACTGATAGAAGAGAAGAAGCCAGAAGCCATGATCGAGAAGATCTTGGACGGTCAGATGAATAAGTTTTACAAGGAAGTGTGCCTCGTGGAGCAAGCTTTTGTAAAAAATCCTGATCTTTCCATTACAAAACTTCTGGAGTCGACGGACAAAAACCTTAAGTTGACGAAGTTTGTTCGCTATGCGCTCGGCGAGGGCATCGAGAAGAAGCAAGAAAACTTTGCTGCGGAAGTGGCAGCTCAGCTTAACCGCTAATCATTGGTTTGGAATCTCAGAAAGGGGCGTGCCCAAGGGGCGCGCCTTTTTTTTATGACTGTAGTTTAAGGGCGGTTTTGGTTGTATGAAGCTAGTTATTTCTTTATAATTTCGCTGACATAAATTCACTTGAGGTCACCCCATGTCAACGCCAATCCCAGTTCACCCAGACGTAAAATACAAACGCATCATGCTTAAACTGTCTGGCGAGATGCTAGGCGGTGATCAGGGGTACGGCATTGAAGGAGACGCATTAGAGCGTATTGCGGCGGAAGTCGCAAAAGTCCACCGCCTCGGCGTTCAAGTTTCGATTGTCATTGGTGGCGGTAATATTTTTAGAGGTGCTTTGGCATCAAAGCTTGGCATGGATCGACCATCGGCTGATTATATGGGAATGCTGGCGACCATTATCAATGGCCTCGCGCTGCAGGGTATCCTAGAAAATAAATTCAATCTTCAAACCAGGGTCATGACGGCGATCACCATGCAAGAGTTGGCGGAGCCTTACATCAGACGAAAAGCGGTAAAGCATATTGAATCAGGCAGGATAGTGATTTTTGCAGGTGGTACGGGTAATCCTCTATTTACTACCGACACAGCGGCATCTCTTAGAGCTAGAGAGATGGGGGCTGAAATCATCATGAAGGCCACAAAAGTGGACGGCATCTTTGACAGTGATCCCAAGAAGAATCCGAACGCTAAGAAGTTTGATGAGCTGACTTATTTTGATGTTCTCAATAAGAAACTTGATGTTATGGATGCAACAGCCATCACTATGTGTATGGAGGCTCAGTTGCCAATCATGGTGTTTAAGATGGGTGAGCCTGGGTGCGTAGAGCAAGTTGTTCTTGGTAAGAAAGCCGGAACAATTGTCAGATAATTATTATCTAAAGTATTAGTTAAAGAGAAAGTGGGAGAGAGTCATGAGCGAGATTGCCAATAACTGCAAACAAAACATGGATAAGCGTCTAAAGTCTTTTGAGGGCGAACTAAAGCAGGTACGCACCGGTCGCGCCTCGGTGGCGGTGCTCGACAATATCAGAGTCGACTACTACGGAAATCCAACGCCATTGAACCAAGTCGCTACTCTCTCGACTCCTGACGCGCGCACGATCACTATTGCGCCGTTTGAGAAAAAACTTATCGCAGATATTGAAAAAGCCATACGCATCGCCGATATCGGCGTGCAGCCAACCAATGATGGTAACGTCGTTCGTTTGCCGTTCCCGGCTCTGACCGAAGATCGCCGTAAGGACATTGTCAAAAACCTCAAAAAAATCGCTGAAGACGCTAAAGTTGGCCTTCGCAACATCCGCCGTGATGCCAACGAAGAAGTCAAAAAACAAGAAAAAGACAAAAAACTCACAGAAGACGACCGTAAAAAAGTCGAAGACTTGATCCAAAAGCACACGGATAGCTTTGTGAAGCTAGTGGATGAGCGACTGGCCGCCAAAGAAAAAGAAGTGATGACGATCTAATCCAAAAGCGGGACACCCGACTGATTGAGTATTGATTGCTCAGCATTTTTTGGAAAATCCGTACGACCACT
>JBEIGW010000394.1:0-2371 GCA_040381655.1 Deltaproteobacteria bacterium | reverse complement strand
TTGTCCCATCATATATACAAAGCCGTCACCCACGGACTGACCGTAAGCATCTCTTAGAAACTGGGCGGTCGACGATGTGCCAAACCGAAATGGCGAGGTGACAGTTCGCTCAATTTTCACCACAACATGCTCTTCGGTATTTGCGAAGAACTTAATTTTCGAGTTGAGTCGAGTGAGCTGATCAATATAGGGCCCTTTTTTAGGGACATACGGGGCGTTTCTCGTCATGTCGTGAAGGCGATACTCGATGACGACTTCAGCGTCAGCTTTGAGAGGTTTATTTTTTGCACGTCTGAGAAATTCTTCACTCGCGCTATTTTCAAGTTTACCCAGGCTAAGGGCGTAACTGACCTGGTTGACGTCTTGGGTTACCTTTTCGGGATCGTCACAGGATACGTCACCTGGATGGGATGTTACGTCAATCGGTCTTGAGACGTATCCGTCACCGATCGCCGCTTCGTAGGCTTGCTTGGTAAAGTTCGAATTGGCACTATAGGGAATGGCCATTGGTTTTTTGGTTGCATGATCACGGTAGCAGTAAGTGAAGGTTTTGCCAGATTTTGGCACCCAAACCATACGTTTGATACAAACAAAGGGCTTAGGGCAAGGAGTCACGTCGTCTGAGCTAGATCCCGCTGAGTTTGCGGCCCATTCCAGGTACTGGGATCCGCTTTGTGGCTCGTCACCTTTAAACTTTGACAAAGCGTCACCACCATCCGTTTGGACGGTCTGGGTGACACTTTTGACGTCCTTTGACTGCTGCTTTACGAGCATCTCTAGGCTTTCCGTAGTATCGCCTGACACCATAAAGCTAAGTGCAGTGGAAATGGCGCTATCTATTAAGCCCCCGCCTTCACTGATGTGACCGTTATGAGGATCTTCTCCGTAGTAGATTGTCTTAACTGAGTTCAAATCAAAATAACCTAAAAACTGCTGATGCAGCAGAGTCTGATTGGGTGTCTCGACGTTTGTGTCAGGCATCACATCAGAGGCATCACTTGTTTCGGTGTCAGCGCCGCGCCCAAACCGTTTATCCGGGTAATGTGCAGTGTCATCAACACCGCAAGCGGTGGCAACAAATACGAGCGCCAGGCCTCCTGCAAGAAGCGTGGAATAACGTCGTGATCTGGAGATGAATTTATTTTTTGGTAGCATTGCTATAACCTTTCTCCATCGCCTCGAAATCAAGATCTAAGGCACTTTTTTTGGCGATTTCAAACAATCCACTACTTTGAGTCTTACGATGCTCAAGTCGCATTGTTAAAGTGCTTTGATCTGGCAGTTCGCGGTAAATAACAATCTGTGCGAATTTTTTTATGCGTTCATAGTCACCCGTTGCTCGGTTGATGTGGACGGCAAGAGTTGGAGTCAACTGGATGTACTTAACGAGACCCTGATAGCCGACTTCATAAGATTCTTTGTCCGCGCGGAATCGGTAGTTGATGCCGTCCTCCCATTTGGTACCCGACAAATTACGGTTCTCCCTGGTGCCCGATGTCCATTGATATCCGCGATTTTTGAATTCATCAAAGTTCTCAAAGGCGAGGCGCACCACATCGGTATAAGACGTCAGTGAGACGGGCGTGCGAATGATCGATGATGTAATGTCCTCGTAGTCTTGACTCGTGTCTTTTTGCATGTAGTAGCGATGAACGAATTTTATTTTCGGACTTGATGCGTTACCGTTCCAGCCGCATTCTGATGTATCCATAGCTGCTAGCAGGTGCCCTGAATCACAAAGAATCGGGACCAAATCTTTAAAGGCATCATTTGTACTTAGTTCTCGGTCACAGAGGTCTTTAAATTCCTGAGGGATCATGTCTGCTTTAGATAAGAAACACTTTGAGCGGAGAGAGTCAGTCGCCGTAGTTTGATCGGGCGTATTTTGGGCGTTCGGCCATTTGCTTGGGTCGGCATTGCGGCCGGTATCGACTTTTGCGCCGCATGCGCCCGTAATAGCTAGAAGGGTGAAACCTTGGATAAGCATAAAACGCATGAGGGGTCTCTCCGTAACGCTTGAGATCTAGGACGTCACTTAGACGGCAAGCCATGTGAGACCCACCTCGTCCAGGCTGCAGATCCTAGCACACGCCGCCATAAAATCAATTAAAAATGCTTAAAATTCTATTAAATATTATTAATATTGAGGTGTTAGCTTTTACTGCAGCTTAAATTCTCTTCCAGGTAGCGGTCACTCTGCGTGGTACCGACGAGGGTGCCTGGGTAAAAGCCGCCGGCAGCTTTTTCGTTTGTGATGATAAAACGGAGGCCCCCAAAGCTATATAGGTACTGGCTTGAGCTTGGTTCGTCAAAGTTATCCCAGCGCCCCTTAGCTAAAACGTCCGCCTCTGTCCCAAAGCGATAGTTGGTC
>JBEIGW010000393.1:0-2393 GCA_040381655.1 Deltaproteobacteria bacterium | reverse complement strand
GATCACCGACGGCGTAAAGATAGCTGAGACCCTGGCAAGACTCAGAAGACGCTTCGCTCGTTTCAACGGGTCCACCAAGTAGACGACAATCAACGGGAGAACTTGATTATGTGTATGACGTCTGAATGCTGGTGTACAGGATGCTGGTTAAGGGGTGGTGCAGCCTAGTGGCCGTCTGCCGGCGACAGAGCTAGGTTTTTAGGAGAAGGAGATCAGGATGGGGGGCGATATTTTTGGTGAGTTTGTGTGCGAAGGTGGGGTAGAATGACATCTTGACTGGGAAAGTGTGCAGACAAGATGTCCGTAAGGCTCTGATTTTGTTTTTGTTTGTCCTAGCGCCTGCGCTCAGTTTAATCGCGTAGCCTGTCAGTGCCAACCTTCCGTTGGTTGTTTCTATGAGGGTCGGACCGGCAATTGCACGCCCGACTTGGAACCGGGTACACCCAAATAATAAAACTCGGGTCCACCTGCAGTCGCCAGCAGTATATGATCACATAGAGGTCCAAAGTCAGTTTTTGGCTTTTTTGCTTAAAAGTGGCAAAGAGAGCCCTGTTACGAAGGCTTTGCCCCTAAAATAATAATTGTATTATTCTTTTATACGCGATCCTGGTGTCGACCTGTGACCTCAAGAAATTCCTAATTATTCCGAGTCCCACACTGGACAGGACCACGTCCAGAGTTATCGATATGCTAGCGGGGGTTAGAGATGTTGAACAATCAGGGCGTGAATTGGCATTTGGCGCTGCTGTGCGCGGCGACAGTAGGTTGTAAGACAATCAGTAATTCTTCCACCAAAGACATTGGCTTCGTCAATACCGCCAATGCCTCGGCTAAAGTGCTTTACAGTGATGGCAGTCAAGTATTTTTGAAATCTTGTAAGCCGCCTCTCCCTGCGCCACTAACAAGGGACTGCCCGAGTGATGAGTCAGCGAAGTCGATGGCTTTGGATGACTACATGAATAAGTTGCCATATGACTCCAGTCCCTACACTCGTAACGATCAAGGTTTAGCCATCGTCACTAAAGCATTGAGTGATGCGCAGGCCGCCGCGAGTGGCGGCCATGCTCAGGCCCAGGCCGCGGTAACGCGCCTGACACCAATTAAGAGTAATCTAGAAAAGCTCGCACAAATCCGCGCGGACTTGATGCCAGCACAGAAGGATTTGACCTATTATGAGTGGCGCGAAGAATTCTCGAAACTGCTCGCACCGTTTGGCGCTGTGGGAGGTTCTGCCACTGTAATTGCAATGAATTTTATTCCCGTTCAAGGCCAGAGTTTTTCGATGCAAGAGACGGAAGTCACGCGCGGTCAGTGGAAGGCTTTGATGGGCTATTATCCAGAAGCGAACGACCAAAGTTGTGATGCCGATGTACTCACCGATGATCAGCCAGTATCTTGTGTTTCGGCTTATGACGCCGAGCGTTTTGCTGACGAAATGACTAGAAAAAATGATGGTCATACCTACCGGTTGCCGTCAGTGCAAGAGCGGGCGGCAGCGGCTGGTAATATCGAAGGCCCTGTTTACGGTTGGTGTAACGGCAAGAGCACTCAGCCTGTTAAAAGGCTCAAAGCTCAAAATGGTCTCTACGATATGGTGGGTAACGTCCATGAGTGGACGTCCTCGAATTGGGACTCTTCGTCCTCCGACCGCGTTATACGTGGCGGCAGCTGGCGCAGCGACCCGAGGTTCTGTAAAGCGTCGGGCGGTGGCAGCATGCCGCCGGATAACCGGAGCGACTTCGTGGGCTTCCGCTTGTTGAGGCAGCCGTAGCGGTTTGTACTTTTACTCTCTTACGATTTTCGACCCAGGTTAGCGCGGCCAGTGAAGCGCGCGAAACAGCGCGAATGGGGGTGCTACAAAGCAAGTCAGTGATGTGGCGCTTTTGGGGTAGTTGGGATTTGATTAAAATGCGCGAAACGTGTAGTTGATTCAGGAGTTTAATTGATGTTCTTTTATCCGGTATTTAAAATTCGAAGACCGGAAGCCTAAACTAATTCATGATTGTTTCGACCCCATACCGGGTCTGATGATATCCAGAGATTTTTATTTTTCCTAGGCCCTCTGTAAAAAAAATCTCTGGATCAAAAGATTCAGAAATAATCTTGCCGCGACTTACTGGTGGTCCTCTTAATATCGATCGAGCTCTAGCCGATCTTCGCATGTCTGAGGAAATTTCACAGGCGGAATTCGCGAGAATATTAAGCATACCTCGCCAACACCTCAACGATATTGAAAAGGGAAGAAGATCTGTAAGCGTTGAGAAGGACGTCGCGTTTGCCAAAGCACTTGGCCAACCGGAGGTTGTCTTCATCCAGTTAGCTTTAAAGACGCTAGTCGATGAGTCAGGATTTCGCGTCCAGGTACGAGTCACGTGTTAAAAGCCCAAGCGCGT
>JBEIGW010000392.1:0-2397 GCA_040381655.1 Deltaproteobacteria bacterium | reverse complement strand
TGACACCATTCATGCAGCTATCGGTGAGGGGCAGTGCCTTAGACTTCAATACAAATCCTCAAACTCCCAGACTGACAGGGAGCGAGAGCTCGGCCCCCATTATCTTTACTTTCGAGAGCGCAGTCTTTATCTCGTGGCAGAAGATCTTGCCGATCAAACCATCAAAACCTTTGCGCTGCCTCGCATGTCAAAAGTTGAGATGATTGATAGAGCCTACACCGGAAAAATCTCATCTCCTGATGAGCACTTTAAGTCTAGTTTTGGCGTCTGGCGTGCTGGTCAAACAGAAGCTGTGGAAATCATGTTTATAGCTTCAAGGTCTCAGTACATTAAAGAGCGCACATGGCATCCAAGCCAAGTCTTGACCAGCACCACGGACGGCAGCGTGAAACTAAAACTACAAGTGGGCATTACGCCCCAGCTTGTGTGTTGGATCTTGGGTTTTGGAAGTGACGCCAAAGTTCTTGGGCCGTCTAAGCTTCAAGATCTTGTCTGCAAAGCTGCTCAAGAGATCACAGCAAGCTACCCAAAGAAGGCTGGTTAGACGGTCCCCGCGGCTAAGTATTTATTCATTAAATACAGGCATTTAGGTTGGTAAAAAGAACTAAATTTTCACCTCAAGTTTGCCATCTAAAATGCCGATCTCTCCTCCGTCCATCAGTCGGAGACTCTATGGCTTTTACTGGAAAAACGCCACTTTATGACCAGATTCTAACCGTGATTTTGATGATCACAGGTCTGTGTCTTCTCACGACTTGTTCCAATGCCAAGTTTGCTGGCAACGGTAGCTCTGAACAAGGTGGAGAAGATAATAAAACTACCGAACAGCCAACAGACATTGCTGGTGGATTTGGCCTGACATGCTTGGCTGCAGATATTGAAAATTCATCCAGTGACTACAACGTCGGTTGTCGCTTTACAGCTGTCGATGGTTCACAACTCAAACCCTCGGACTCTTTTTACTTTGATGTAAAAGTCAAAAACAACCAAAACGAAGTAAGTATTCGCAAGGAACCAAAAGGTGAAAAATACACCTTTGATTTCGAGCTTCCGAAAACTGACATCTCCCAAGTCAAAATCGAAACTGCTGCTAAAGAAACTAACTCTGGTGAGACCATCAAAGCCATGGACTTCGAGTTATCAAAAGTCGTCACGCTACCCACAGCCCCTAATGAGTGCGGAGGGGCAGGTAATAGCTGTTATGCGCTACCTAACCCTAGGGAGGGGGATCAAAAAACGATAACAGGCACGACTGAAAGGATTGAATATCGGGAGATCGGGGGGCGCGGTTATTGGAAGTCTCTAAGTTCAGGTTCAGACAGAATCCTTAATTTTACAGGTTTTTGGGATACGAGGAACAATCTTGGCTGGCAGAAGAAGCTTAAGCACGATGGCCGCACCTTTGACGATTCAAAATACCTTGTTGACGCCGACCTCTATCAAATACATGGTCGTGCCTGTCCAGGCAGGGTGTTCACTGGCGGGGATGACGCAGGTGAAACTGGCCGGTGTATCTATTACAGGGATTTGAATAGTTCGACCCTACAACTTGGTCAAGTACCCAAAAATTGGCAGGCCCAAAAATGGTTTTCGACCAATCACTCTGCGTGTGCAGCCTTGGGCATGAGACTTCCAACTCTCTATGAGTTGGATGCTTTCAAGGATACATCTCAAGATGCCGATCTCCCGCCTAATGCACTCACGATTAGAGCCGTGGTTGGAACTGGGATTGTATATGCTGGTGGCTACACTACATATAACATCTTGACTGCGACCACTGGGAAGCAAAGCGCCACTGAATGTGGTGGCGATGATTGTTATGCAGGAGTTGTCAACGGCATGGTCTCTACATACTTTCTTCCTGCTGATCCAGGGTCTCATGCAACAACAAATCTTTACTGCGTTCTCCACTAGACCAAACAAGGTTTTAGGTTGAAGCACAGTTGAATCTCTAGTTTTTAAATTAATTACCGATTTTTATCACCCCAATCCTAATCCCAGCCCGCTGATTACAGTTAAAACATAAAAGCCTTAAATTCTCAGCTTTAGACTCTCCGCCGTGGGCTACAGGAATAATATGATCAAAGTTAAGTCCCCTTCGTGTGCCGCACGACGTGCAAGCGCCTTTATCGCGCTGCCAGACAAGATGCTTCAATTCTCGGGAGATATAGCGAGTATTTGATTGTTGGCGTAACTCCGACGTCGGCAGTTCGGGTTACACGGCGGACATGACCTTCAGCGCCACTCTCTGATTGCTCAATGCGTTGTTTGCCAAATTTCTTAGCTCGTAAAGCCACTACACCGACATCCGCTAGTCTTGCCACAAGATCTGCTAGGCCCATGAGTGCTCCCTCAGGACCTAGGAGAGACCTGACTTCTTCAAGTTTCTCTCTCAGA
>JBEIGW010000391.1:0-2413 GCA_040381655.1 Deltaproteobacteria bacterium | reverse complement strand
TTGATGGATCTTATGTTCCCTACAATGTGAATTACTATCTGCCGATCTTTGATCCAGACGACCCATTTTATGACATAGAAGAGGCGCCGCGAGTCGAGGGAGAGCAGTCTGGTGCGTCGGTTGATTTGTCGTCATGGCTTGCACGCGACTTTAAGTTAGCTAACAACAGCATCATAACTCCGGGTTTAAGAGTTTTTTATTTTAACCAGACCGGCCGCGCATCGGCTGATCCGCGGCTGCAATATCGTCAGGTAGTGAAAGATGGGCAAACGTTAAAGGCCGCAGTAGGTCAATACTCCACATTCCCGCGAAATGGTGAGCCGGCCAAAAAAGTCGGCAATCCAAAGTTGCACTTCCCGCGGGCCATGCACTACGTTCTAGGTCTTGAGTCTAAATGGTCCGATCGTTGGGATACGGATTTTCAGCTGTTTTATAAAAACGTCAGACTGGTCATCCGTGCGGACCAGGACCCCACTGTGAATTACAACAACAAGGGCCGACTTGAAAGTTATGGATTCGAAACATTTGTACGCCGTGCTTTAACAGAGAGATGGTTTGGCTGGCTGTCCTATACTTATTCCCGGACGCGCGAGCGGGCGAGTGACGAAACTCAGTGGTACGCTGGCGCAAATGATCAAACACACGTCCTTAATATGACCGGAAGTTATCGGCTTAGTGCCACTTGGGATGTGGGCGGTCGCCTTGGTTATCACACAGGTGATACCTTTACGAGTAAGCTGGGCGAAGCTGTCTATAATGCCAACCTGGATAAGTATCAGCCTAGGGCTGCCAACGCAATCAATGGCCAACGCCTGCCGGATTACAACGAATTGTCACTATACAGCAGTCACGACGTCCTGTTTGATCATTGGAAGTCGACGATTCGTTGGGGTATCGAATACTTCTGGTTCAAACGTCAGGCTTTTGGAGCTAATCCAAATTTTGATTTGACCAAGGAAGAATTTACGACTGGTGTGCCGCCAATTCCTTATTTTGAAGTCCGCGGTGAATTCTGATGGCGCTTGGCCCCTGCATGCCAGAATGGTCTCAGATCGTTTCTGAATATTGGTTGGCCCTCCTTAAATCAACACCGCGCGATCAGTTGGCAACAAAAATTTTGCGTCCCGCACGGGGGGTAAAACTCTCCGAGGATGCCGCCATGTTTCTTGCCTACGCTGAGGCATTGCGCGGTGCGGGATATGTAGCCCCTAATCCCATGGTTGGGGCAGTTTTGCTCGATAAAAATGGCGGTTATCTCAGTTCGGGAGCGCACCTCCGGGTTGGCGGCGCGCACGCTGAGGTCGACGCTATCAACCAAATTGTGTCAGAGGGCCTATTGGACGGCGGTACTCTCGTCGTGACTCTAGAGCCCTGTTCTCACCATGGACGCACGCCGCCCTGCGCTGACATGATTGCTCGCACAGGTATCAAAACAATTTTATTTGGTTTGAAGGACCCCAATCCCGTTGTCAACGGCGCAGGCGAGCAAAAGCTACGTTCGGCCGCTAAGATTGTGCGTCAGCTAGATCGCTGGAGTGGGCCTTGCGAGTGGTTGACGAGAGTTTTTATCACAAACCAAACTGAAAAAAGAATTTATGTTGGTATGAAGGTCGCAAGTACTCCGTTGGGTGTCATTGCCGGAGACAAAAGTAGCCGACTTTGGATAACCAACGAACGCTCGCGGCAGATGGGGCACTTCCTAAGGCTGGAATATGATGCCATTTGCGTCGGATCCGGTACGGCAATCTTGGATGATCCGAGGCTCGATGTTCGCTGCCCCGAGATCGATGGACGGATGCCATTAAGAATCGTGGTAGATGGTCAGGGACTCCTCTTAAAAAGGATGCCGCCACTTCAGTTGTTGACCAATACTCCGGAGCGGACATTGGTTATCTTGCCGACTGGTAGCCCAGATACTTTGGAGAGAGCATTTGGCGTGAACGTCCTGAGACTGCCACTGAATGAGCGTGGCCAATTTAATTGGCAAGAAGTGGGCCAATATCTATGGAAGCAAGGGATCACAAGTTTATTGCTTGAAGGCGGTGCCGGTCTTTATGAGTCGGCTGAACAACAGTCGTTCATTGATGCGCTTCACTGGTTTGTCGCTTCGGATGGACCCATTGACGGACTCAAATGGCCAGTAAATTCGGTAGCTTTTCAGTTTTACAAAAAGGGTGGTGGAGTCCCCCTCGAAGGGGATAGACTCGTAGAGGTTGGACTGGGCATGGGAGGAGCAAACTTTGTCTGAATCACGGCCAACATTTGAAGAAATTTATATGCGACTTGCCGTCACTCTCGCGGAACGGTCCACCTGCAAGCGCCTAAAGGTTGGTACGGTTATCACCAGTACCGATTTTCGAAAAGTTCTTGCGGTTGGTTACAATGGCAACGCCAGTGGGCTACACAATGGATG
>JBEIGW010000390.1:0-2418 GCA_040381655.1 Deltaproteobacteria bacterium | reverse complement strand
TGCTCTAGCCGAAGCTTGTGCCGAATACGGGCGAGTGTCGATCGCCGAAGAAACGATGAATATCCCTTGTGAATATTGATCGTAATGACGCGCAGCGGAAGGGGCGGAGCCCCCCCGTCATCAATTAATTGCGAGTCTTTTGCCAGCTGTAGTGGCCCGCTTTGGAATCATCAAATGCAACACGCCGTTTTCGTAGCTTGCGTGACTGGCGATACTGTCAATTTGGGTTGGAAACCGAAACGTGCGTGAGCAACTTCCGTGATATCGCTCAGTCTGTACGACGCGCTCATTTTTTACTTTCTCGTCGTGCTGTTTCACCTCTGTTGTAATTGTGATTTGATCTCTATCAATGTCAACTTTAATATCTTCTTTATTAAGGCCAGGCATTTCGGCTTCAATAATATATGCAGAGTCGGTTTCGCGAATATCAACAGCAAACTCCCCAATTAGGCTGCGGCCATGAAGTGGCTTAATATAAAAGCCGGGCGACGCCCAGTCATTGAAAAAGTCTTTTGTAAAATTATCTCTGATTAGCGACATATTATTCATAAGTTATTCTCCATAATTACGTTAGAACCGCTCAGTACGGTTTCTACAGGGTCTCATGCTGATCTAGGTAAAGGCCAAGAGTTATGAGGAAAATATTGTTTGAAGAAAACTTGATCTTTGGGTGCTAATCAGATAAGCACGTCGTCTAATTACGTGCAATTGGTGCACATAGGATTTTTTTATGGGCACAATCTCTAAATTTACACACATGATGTGTTTTGCTGTTGCTCATCACTGTTAGCCTTAGATCTAGCAAATCTTTAGGTCTCCATCGAATTGAACCCTCAGATCGAAAGCCAGTTCCGAAAGCAAAATTTTGCGGTTTACATTGCGGTTTTCGCGGGGTTTCTCATTGGTCTTGGAGTATCGAAATTCGAAGCGCGCACTTACTACGATGTAGGATTTCAACAAGCCATCGCGTCTCAAGAGAAGGCCTGTATACAGTGGTGGTGGGGTGGGAATGCATCCGCATTAGAGCGGGCGAAAGAGTCCATGTGCCAAACAACAAAAACTAATTTAATTCGGTCAGCTGGAGCACCTGAGTCTGATATCTCTCTAGAGTTATCGGACGCAAATAGGCTTAAATTGACCAAGCCGCCCCTTCCATAGGATCTCTAGGCCAATTCGACTTAACGATCAGGCGACACGTTACTCTTCGTCACCCTCGAAGTGGACAAGCGTATTAGTTATCTCCAGCTTTTATTCCTACCTAAATCAGACTTGCATACAGACAAGAATCCTGTTTACTTAGTCGCGAGTTCCGAGACAAAGCAGATCGTTTGGACCCATTAAAAAGGTTGCGACTTTGGGCCACGATTAAAAATGGAATCGATTCGTGATGTTAAAACCGAGAGCGCGGCCCATGCTTGCGAAAACTTAAGAAGTTCGTTTGATCGTTGACGTCGCGCCTCAAAAATTTCAACCTCGGCACGAGATAAGTCACCATAACTCCCCACACCAGCAACTACACCGCGACCAATAGACTCTGCATGTAATTCCGTTGCTTGAATCAGCGCATTTATTGCATCTATCTTTAAAAGTGTAGACTTGACTGCTCCAAAGGCAGAATTTGCACGGTCTTTAAGACTGACCGAAGTTGCCTGTGTAATTGCCTTCATTTTCTGGTAATCAGCATCTGCTTGTGAAACCGCTGATGTTAAAGCGCCAGAGGTGTAAAGCGGAAGTGATAATTGCACACCCAAACGCATTTCATCTTTTATATAGGCAGCCGTATCGTTTTCCCCCCGGCTCGCGGTAGCATAGATGTCTACCGTAGCACCATGGTCCGCATTTCGCTTCTCACGCTCTAATAGGGCCGCCTGCTCACTAAACCGAGCCGCTATCAATTCCGGGTTTCTCTCTTCGATGGCCTGGAAGATCTCACCTCGGGTTATTTGAGTTAGACGATCGGGAACGGCATTATCCAAAGTAAATGAATTTGGAATAAAAGCGTTGGGTCCAGCTAAATCAGCCAATGCTTGCTCAGCTAACTCTTGTCGGGTCTGCAGCTCAAACACTTCTGCCTGCCTTTGGCGCTGACGGGCAATCTCCAAACCCAATTGGTCAATGGTTGCTTCACCCGCCTTTAGCCGCTTCTCGGTCTCTATACGCTTTCGGCTGACTCTTAGGAGCGTCTCCTTAGCAATCTGTAATTGATCGCGTGCTGTCATAACCTCGGCCCAGACCAGAAATACTCTGCCGAGTAATGTATAGTCCGCCGATAATAACAGCGCCTCAGCGGCTTGGACCTGCGCATAAGCCTGTTCAGTAGAAGCTATGTCACGAGGCCTATAAAGCGGCTTTTTCGCCGTAAGAGACACCTGATTTGCTGCAAAGCTCCTTTGCGCACTCGTCGAGGTTTGTCCTGCA
>JBEIGW010000389.1:0-2421 GCA_040381655.1 Deltaproteobacteria bacterium | reverse complement strand
GGTTTCTGGAGTGAGTCGGGCGGCCCTGCCTACTTGGCGGCTGGTTCGTTTCTGCGTTGGATGGCTCGTCAATATGGGCAGGAGGCAATAAAAAAAATTTACTCAGGTGCATCCGTTAAATCCGCGGTTGGTATTGCAGAAATTGATGTATTTAAGGCTTGGCAGCAACAGATTAGCGAAAAGTATGACGCCAGCAAAGATTTAGTCGTCGAAAAATTTGCCCGTGATCCAGGCGTTTTGAACGATTTTTGTCCACACTCGGTCGCCGATATGATGCGGTCGCGATCCGAAGGTTTGCTTGTGCGGTTACGTCAGCCGATGGGTTGGGACCCAGAGCGTTTGTTGGATTGGCAAGTTGAAAGAATGCCAGGCAGAAGGCCACTGGAATTAGCCAGATTATCACGGGATATCAAATCAAAGCTTAAGGACGGCTACCTCGACATGAGTGCTTTAGATGTGTTTATTCAATCTATTGTGAGTGGGCGGCGAAGTCCCCCAGACACAGTCGAGGATGTTGGTTTGATGATTTTGCAAAGTGATCTTGAGATTCTTCGCGGCAGCGTCAATGTATCACGAGACATTCTCGTTCAAGCGGGGGATCTGTTTGGTGAAAGAGATCCCGGCACGCTTCTGCGTCGGCAGTATCAGGTTCGCATCGGGTTGCTTAAGGCTGGTTTGTCCTTACCCGTTCATAAAGAGTGGCTAAAGTATCTGATGGGTGTAAATGTGATGCCACCCGGTGGTGATGATGGATCTTGGGTTGTGAAGTATTTGAAGTCCAGGCGCGAGAATCAGCCGACGATTTTGCAATTAGATGACTGGCGTAGGCATGCGACGATTTTGATGGAATTTCCTGATGTCCAGCGGGAGTGGTTGCGGGTTGTTGCGCATGGTCTGGCTAAAAATCAGGAGTATCGTAAAGCACAGATTGTATATGATGAGCTGGCGGTTCTTTTGTCCGGGGATGCTAAATTACTTGCTCAAGAGCACAGCCGCAGGATGCAGTATTTGCAAAATCGAATGAAATTGTAGTACGCAAAATTATGCGTCAGCGCCTTAGAAATCCTAGTAAGAAGTGAAAGGCGACCTCAGCGGCGATTCGCGCTGAACGACCAGACGCGTCGAGGCTGGGGGCTAGTTCAGCCAGTTCCAAAATACAGACCTTCTTATAGGTTCCAGCCAAATATGCGAACTGACATAATTCCCAGGCGCTGAAACCTATGACGGCGGCAGCGCTTGCACCATCGAGGTCACAGCAACTATCAAGATCAATGGTCACACCGATGTGATCAGAGGTTCGACCAAGGTTTTTTAAATAAGATTTAAATTTTAGGGCCGAGTTATTCGAGCGTCTGATTTGTTCGAATCCGGCTACCTGCACTTTCATGGACTCACAATATCTGAAATGGTGTTTAGAATTTCGCCCGAGTCTAGCGCCAAACTCCACGAGATTTCGTCCCTTTACGATGCCTGACTCCAGGATTTGGCGAAATGGAGTTCCGGAATGTGGTAGATTATTTTCAAGAGGTCTTACGTCCAAGTGTGGGTCCACGTTAATAATCCCGAAGCGCCTACGCTTTGAGATTTTACTTAAGCCTGAAAAAGCGCCGAGCAAATGAGGCGCCGCGTAGTCGTGGCCGCCTCCGATAGCGATCAGAGCAGATCCAGTTGCACAAACAAATTCTGAAGCAGAGTAGGCTTGAGAGTGGTTTTTCACAATGTCGTCGCAGACGGCGATATTACCTACGTCCAACAGCCTGATTTTTTCGAAGTTTGGATCATCCGGTAGTGCAAATTTATAAAAACTCTCTCGAAGCGCGTCTGGGCCGTCTTTTGCCCCTGGTCTGCCCTTGTTAAGTCGAACGCCCAGGTCATCGGGAGCGCCAAGTAGTGAGATCGTCGGCTTTTTAGATTTTACGATGGCGTCAGCCCGTGTAAAAGATACGAAATCCCCTAGCCGTGGATCGCCTGGGCGACCTTTAAAAAAGAGTGCAGACTTCGGGGCCATTGTGCTCAAGTCATCGATCCTCGCAGCTATACCAGATTGGGGTGCCTATCACACATTTTTACTGGTATAATTATACCGTATCGAGGGGGGATTATGCTCACGAAATATATATTTTTAATGGTACTTGTTGGTTGGGCACCAAACGCTAAAAGTGAGGCGATTCGGAGTAAGAACGTTGTTCACACTCAAGCTTATAAACCGCGTCCTGAGCGGGGAGAGCATATTGATATCAAAGTGACACCCCCGGGCCGTCGCGGTTCAGATGGTAAGGTCCTGATTGAAGTATATAACCGAAGTAAGCAACATCTATCGTTAATTCAGTTCGATATTAATCTCAATAACCGAGGTGGTTTTTCCATAAATGCGCCCGGCAAGGCTGAAGATCTAAAGCCAAAGTTATCAGGTAGCCAGTG
>JBEIGW010000388.1:0-2430 GCA_040381655.1 Deltaproteobacteria bacterium | reverse complement strand
TGCAGGCGAAAATCCGTCACTGGTGTTCGGTGGTCTCCATCCAAGGTAGGCTCCGCTGCCATCATACCTGGGATCATACGGCCCGCCAAAGTCAACCGATTGCAATTCATAGTGTGTAAATTCATCGTTTCCACCTCCTGGCACCCATTGCAACTTAAACGAAGTGTCTGTCGATTCTGTGCCTCCGTTGGGTAGTGGATAGGGAGGCGCTAATTGCGCGGAAATTAGTGACAAAGTCGGTGCAGTGCTAACTACGGTTCCGTTACCACCAGCAGTGTTATCACCACCAGCAGTGTTATCACCACCAGCAGTGTTATCACCACCAGCAGTGTTATCACCGCCGTTGGTACCAACACCATCCGGTTTGTTGCTTACGTCATCATTCGTCGAATACGTCTTCTGTGCAATTTTTGTCTCTGTTTCCACTTTCTTTTTCACAACCTCTGTGTCCGAATAGGCAACCTGGAACGCTCCAAATCTTGTAATTGAAAGTTTCACAACACCTGAGGTTCCAAGGTCCAGCTCATCGCCAACAAACGTTTCAAGCTCATTCATTGACTCGCCAGGGTAGATGGCTAGGACAACGACATGTTTGTTTCCCGTCAGTGAAGTCAGAGCAGAGAACGGTATGGAGATCGCGAGGGGGTTGGTAATCGAAACGGCTTGACTTGGAAGGACTGCGACCGCTGGGCCAGCCGCTGTGAGGTTACTAGAACCGAGCGCGGACGCAGTAGAAGAGCCGACCAGGGATTGGGCCTGGAAGATAGAGATATTAACTGGAATGGATAGAGATCCTGGGGGAATCACAACAGCAGCATTTGCGAAGCTCGGGTCACTACTCGATATGCCGGCAGCTGAAAGCGTTGCACCTGTGACAGGGTCAACCGTGTATGTCTTCTTTCCGGATGCATCAACGACAATGCCTGGTTGGGTTGAACTACCTTGACTTGCGCTGGAGCCGCCACCGCCAGACGTGCAACTCGTCACAAGTGTGGTCATCAATATTAGCCAGCTCATCAAAGTAAAAATCCGACCGTGCATAGCCTCTCCGCGACCAAAATAGCAATTCCAGGGCCCATCACCGCCTAGGCGAATGTGAAGATCGGCAGAAGTTGAAAAATTGTTAATTTTAAATATTAATGTTTGTAATATCAGGCAATTACAAATTAAGACGGCGAATTGAGTCCTCTGAAGCGTTACCGAGCCCGGTTTAACCGGAGGTAACTTATGGACAAAAATGAAGGAAAGTTGAGAAAGATGCCTGAGTGCGGGATAGTTGATTTTAACCACAAAATCCAATCTACTCGGGATGATACCCTCGTGACTACTCAGGCAAAACGAGAATATCTGGCTCATGGCTGTGCGCAATATAAAAACGCGTCTAAGAAGCCCAAATCTCAAATTCTGGACGAGGTATCAATCCGCATTGCCCGATTGACTGCCGTTAGATGATCACAAAAACTCTACCAAAGCAGTCCGACAGGAAATACTACGCATGAGCACAAGCAGCTTCATGCGTTTTCTAGCCAAGGCGCGGGCTGATTACGTTATTAGATCATTGGATTGTTCTTGGCGAGCGAGATCTACGTTCTCTTCTCAAAGAGTACGTAGAATATTTTTATCAAAATCGGCCACATCAATGCCTTGAGTAAGACTCTCCATGCAAAAACAAGGAAAAATTGATTTTGATCGAACAAAAATTTTGCGTGAGCGCTTGTTTTACTGGCGACATTCGCGGGAGCCGCGCATTCAAAACTCCACAAAAACTGACGGATCAGTTCGGATCATGCATCTGCCTGGTCCAGTGATCTCGATGCTTCGGGAGATGAAGCTTAGGTCAGAGCCGGGCGCCCCAGTGTTTGCTGCAAACGACGGGGACTATCTGCGCTATCCTGCCATCCAGAATGCCTTTAATGTGGCATTTGAGGCGCTAGGGATGCCTTGGAGGTCCACCCACATCTGTCGTCACAGTTTTGGTACATTGGCTCTTATGGCGTCGCGAGACCTCAGTGCTGTACAAGCAGCCCTAGGGCATAGTGACATAAGGGAGACCCAGCGGTACGCAAAAGTGGTGGCGTTAATGGACGGAAAAATCCAACAACAGACGGCCGATTTTATCGGTCTAAATCACTCTGAGTCGCCGCCCAAAACTCTTGCGCTGCGAGGTGTAGCGGGCGCAGTGACTTTGTAACCCATGCGGGACAGTCACTTTAAAAATTCACGGATGAAATCACGGATAAAAATTTTTTGAAGAGAATTTTATCGGTTATGTCAGTGGGTTGGAAAAGAAATGGCGGCCCCACCTGGAATCGAACCAAGAATTAACCCTTAGGAAGGGCTCGTTATATCCATTTAACTATGAGGCCAAAGGCAGGATCTTTTGTACCAAGATCCCAACTGAATACAATATTCTTCCAACCCTGCCCACGA
>JBEIGW010000387.1:0-2439 GCA_040381655.1 Deltaproteobacteria bacterium | reverse complement strand
CTGAATAGTCAACGATGATGTTTTCAAAAACACCACGAGTACTTAAACGAATTCGTTTTAAATAACTGCCATCTAAAGTTTCTACTTCAATACCACCTCTGTAACCCGGTTTAAAAGCTTTACCCAGCCGAGTCTGAAAAGGCGTCAGCACCAAGTCCGGGAGTCGATCTGCATCAACATCACACTTGCCAGCAAGAGGATCACGCCGCAATAGACAGCTTGCGGACCAGTTGGGCCGACCTTTGAACTCGGGTCTGCCTCGAATATTTAATCTTATTTGCTGATCAGCCTCGCTATTCACCTCGGCTTCAATATAGCTCTCTTTAACGCGGTCCAAGGCTACAACTGAAACAGCTCTTAGAGCGAATCGACGCTCTCGCGCACGAAGGGTCATCGACATCTCATCCATGCTCGCTAGAGATTTTTTACTATCACTCCATTCAAACCGTTTAACTAGAATCTCAAGGCGCTTAGGCAAAAAAGCAATGCCGGCCGCAGCATCACGGTTCGTATTTAATTGCTTCGCCGCCATCAACCTTTTTTTCAGTTCCTTGAGCTCCGTGGGCCAGCTGTCTTCTGACGAGGAGATATTCATCTTAACTTTCTTGAGCGAGACTCTGCCAGGCCTCAAAAAGTCTGCGAACGGATTGAGTGAGATATCTACGCGAAGTCCCTCGATATCCATCCAAGGCTGACGGCCAATCACCATTTTTTCGAAACTGACAAAACCAAAACCCACGGTCATGGATTGATACTCGATCTCCAACCCATACCGCGAGCGGGCCTTTTTTATCTGCTGTTTCAACTTTAAAGCGATTTTATCCGTCACCGCATCGGCTAGGAAATAGCCCGTGATACAAATTAATATCGCACCGGAAACCAAGCCAAGAGCAAGCCGTCGCCTAGAACTAACTCCACCCTGCAATTGATTGTCTGGTGGTGGATCCATCTGCCACACGATACCAAGACTCCCTTGAAAAGCTAAAGAATGCCATCCTGACCCTGCAGGTAATTGAGATAGCTAATAAAGAAGTCCACGACTAGAATTGTGACCAGAGACATCACAACAGCCTCAGTTGTGGCCCGCCCCACTCCCTTCGCGCCGCCGCTCGCATTGAAACCTTTAAAACAACCAATGACGGACAGTATGAGCCCAAAAATCATGGCTTTCTGCCCACCCTCCCACAAATGCCTTGGCTTAACGATCCACTGGATCTTGTCGAAAAATACCGCTAGATCCACGTCATAAATCGCCACACCAATCAGGAAGGAGCAAAATACACCTGAAATAATAAAAATCATGGTCAAAAGCGGCATCATAAAAACGCTCGCCCAAATGCGGGGAGCTACGAGGTAGTTGTAGGGATTCACCGCCATCACTCGCATCGCATCGATCTGTTCATTAACCCTCATTGTCGCAATCTCTGCGGCCATGGAACTCCCGGCTCGAGCCGTAACAAGAAAGGACCCGACTACGGGAGCCAACTCTTTACTGAGCGCATAGCCAGCGGCGGCGCCTATCATACCCTCGGCCCCAAAAACTCGAAACATTTCTCCAAACTGCAACCCGAAGACGGCGCCTATCATCATTCCAGATAAAATCATAACGCCAACACTTTGGTTTCCAACAAACTCACACTGCTTTAGAAATAGCCCTATCGACATGGCGGGCCGAATTGACCTGAGAAGGGTATTGCCGAGAAAATTCATGATGGCCCCGACCAAAGACACAGGTTGCACAATGGCAGCCTGCACAACGGACTTCAGTCCACCGCCGGCAAACGATCTTCCAATTGACTCAACAATAACCCTCAAAACGCCCTCTGATCATTAAAACTAGCGCTCCAGGCCTAGTAGTTTGGCCACAGTTGCTACGGCTTCGTCTCATCTTTGGCATCAACGGCGGCTGGTGCGTCGCTGCCTGAACCAGTTGATGACTCACCAGCAGAATCAGCTCCGCCAGACGTGCTCGCAGGTGCGGCCATTTTACGCTTCTTAGCGCCCTTCTTTTTAGGTTGCTCCTGAGATCCTTGCGACTGTCCCCAGTCAGCTGATTTTTTTGCTCGACCTACGCCCTTCTCACTCAAAACTTTCATGGAGATGTAGCGGCCGTCCTCAGTTTTCGCCCAATCTCCGTCGACAGACACCAGGAAGTGATCACCTTGCGATGCGGTTCCGACGACCTTTGCTTTGGCTTCAGGCTGCTCACGCAAAACGGCCGAGTCTACTTTAACGTACATCACGCGTCGCGACGTATTCATCGGGGAGCCCGAGACACTGGGTGAAGCCTCTTTGGTCGGCGTTGCCGCAGCTGCTGGTGGGGTTTCCAAGGCTGGTGGCGGAGCATCCGACTTGGCTTCGTTACTTGGTGGTGCTTGTTCAGCTGCTGGCTGCTCTTGCGAAGACGACTCAGCCGGAGCGGCTTCGACCGGCTCGGTG
>JBEIGW010000386.1:0-2463 GCA_040381655.1 Deltaproteobacteria bacterium | reverse complement strand
TGAAAATCCGCGAACCCATCATCTGCCTGATTTGACAGGGCTACGTCAAGGGCAAAATCGTAACTACCGGCCTTAACTCCCGATATTTCAATAAAAACACCCAAGTCGCCCTGTGTTCCGGCGAGCCAGGGCCAAGAGGCTTTTGCATCTTCGAGTTTGAAAGTGTCCCGAGCCACCAAATAGGGCGGGGGGGCCTGCCGAAGAGCCTTTGCATCGACCCGGACATTTGCCACAAAACTGCCAATAGGGCTGTTTCCACGCACCGCAAATTTACCCTCTTTACTCTGCTCGTAGGCCGTTTTCACATTGGAGCCAGACGGAATCCCTTTAACGGGTAGCGGCTCTAAATTGGAGTCCAAACGCCAATCGACACCGGCGGGATACCTGAGGATATAAGCTAAACCACTACCTCGAGCGAGAAAGCGCGATGGATCAAAAACAAACTCGATCCTCGTTGGAATCTGGAAGTAATCATCATAAAAAATCAGTTCGCTAAATAGATGTAGATTTAAGAATGAAAAAAAATTTTTGAGCTTAGCTCCTACAGCTACAATGCTTCGAACCGGACCAGACCGCCAGCATTCAATCTCTGACGCAAAATCTGACTCACCAAAATAAAACGCTGGGAATATAAAGACGCGAGGTATTAACGGCATTACAAACGAACTACCAGCAAAGACGTCCGCGTATCCCTGAGGAGTTTTGATTTTCACGTCTCCAATAAGCATGGGTTGACCCTGCCTAAATTGATAGCGATACTTCCCCGTCTCCACGATCCTATCTTTGTCGTGAAAAAGAGGTTCGAACGGCACCGCGACGGCGACGTCATTAGTTTCTCCGATCAAGACAGATCCCAGATAAACGCCTGATTCATTACAAAAATCTACGCTTGCGGAACGCTTGAACCGCGATCGAACATTCGCAGGTATCTGCTTAGTAGAAAAAAAATCACCGAAGGAACTGGTTCTGAGACTCAGCTCGTCGTTAGCATCCACGAAACCATCATCGTTATATTTTGTATATGGCAACCCTTCCTCCAGCACGTAGCTGCCGTCAGAATCTACTTGGTCCACTTGAAGAGGTACTTGCTGCCATTTTTTCCCAAAAAATCTCCAAGCCTCAAGATGACCGACCTGCGATCCAAGAAGCTTTTGATCCGCTTTAAAAACCACCGGGAACCGTTTAATTATCTGCCGGGACTTCGCAGCCCGACATTCCGCCGCGATCGTATTTTGCGAGAGAAAAAAAACACAAACCGCCTGGATAAGGACGATCATAAGCCATTTCATGCAAACTGCCGCTCAACGTCACTGACTTCTTTGGGAATTCCATGGGTTAACACATCACAACCACCGGGCGTTATAAGGACATCATCCTCGATTCGTATGCCGATGCCTCTGTATTCACTAGGGACACTTGTATCATTGGCATCGATATAAATACCCGGCTCCACGCTGAAATACATTCCAGGCTGAAATACAATGGGTCCATTCTCGTCACGGTATTGCCCAGAGTCGTGCACATCCAGCCCAATCCAGTGACTAATACTGTGTGGACAAAAGTGCTTATGAGCATTTTTATCCAAGGCCTCTTGTACAGACATTTTTATCAAGCCGATGTCCACCAGACCCTGCGCTAACGTCCTAAACGCCACATCCTGCACATCCAACCAGGTCTTACCAGGTCTAGCCTGCCCAATGGCATCCTTTTGGGACTGGAGGCAAATGTCATACAACGCTCGCTGAGGGGCCGAGAATCGGCCATTAATAGGAAAGGTACGCGTAACGTCAGAAGCATAGTTTTCAACCTGACAGCCAGCATCAATCAAAACAAGATCACCATCACGTAGCGGTGCATTATTATCACGATAATGGAGCACGCACGCATTATTTCCTCCAGCCACAATGGATCCGTAGGCTTCCATGTCTGCGCCACCCTTGAGAAACTCGTGTAGAAGGGTTGCGTGAATATCGCGCTCCGTTTGCTGGGGGCGCAATTCCTTGAGTATTCTTTTGAATGCTTGTTTAGTTATCCCGGCAGCTGCCCTCATCCTGGCAATCTCCTCAGGACCCTTGATAATGCGGAGTTTAGACCCAATGTGCGCTGGATCCATCAAAGGCAATAGCCCGACCGCATTTCGCGCCGAGGCTGAGCGATGTTTTTTTAAAGCCTCAATCACTCTCTTATCGTTTTCACTGACTTGACCGACTCCATAGTAAAGACCCTTCGCAGAACCAAGTAGGCCTGGCAATCTCTGCCACAGCTCGTCAATTTTGAAGGCCTCATCGATGTGCAGAGTTTTTTTTGCCGCTTCCACTCCCAATCGTCTACCGTTCCAAAGTTCAGCGACGGGATCTTTGTCTCTTAGAAATAAAAAAATCCTGCCATCCTCTTAAGATCGATCAGAGAGAATCAAAAGCGCTGCCTCGGTTTCACTAAACCCCGTCAGGTAATAAAAAAAAG
>JBEIGW010000385.1:0-2467 GCA_040381655.1 Deltaproteobacteria bacterium | reverse complement strand
CCCACTGCCTCATCTTATATTGTACGAGAGGGGGCGAAAGACTGTCAAAAAAAGGACAGGCGCTATTTACGTGGCTTTGGAGGCCTCTTTTGCGTGGGCCAAATACTCATTTATGAATTCGTCAAGGGCACCATCGAGCACGGCGTCCGGTGTGTGGGATTCGTGGTCGGTTCTGTGGTCCTTGATCAATTTATAAGGGTGTAGAACATAGCTTCTAATCTGATGACCAAACGAGATATCAGTCTTACTGCTCTCTAGGGCCTGCTGGGCGGCTCGACGCTTTTCAAGCTCGCGCTCATAGAGGGCAGACCGCAGAAGTTTCATGGCGTTTTCGCGGTTCTGGATCTGAGACCGTTGAGTTTGGGACGCAACCACAATCCCAGACGGCATGTGCGTTATGCGCACGGCAGAGTCTGTCTTATTGACGTGCTGGCCGCCTGCACCCGAGGACCGATAGGTGTCTACTCTAAGGTCAGCCGGGTTGATTTCGATCTCAATACTATCGTCGACTACAGGGGTCACGAAAACGGACGCAAAGCTGGTGTGTCGTCGAGCATTACTATCAAAAGGGCTAATACGAACCAAACGGTGGACGCCGTTCTCTGCTTTAAGAAGACCGTAAGCAAAATCACCACTGATTTCAATGGTAGCGTTCTTCAGGCCTGCTTCTTCGCCCGCCAAGACATCGTGAACCTCGGCTTGCCAGCCCTTTCGCTCGGCATATCGCAGGTACATCCTGAATAGAATGCTTGCCCAATCACAAGACTCGGTGCCTCCTGCGCCAGCATTGATCGTCAGGATGGCGCTGTTCATGTCAGTCTCGCCACTCAAGAGGCTCTGAACCTCAAGCGCCTCAATCTCCTTGGCTAAACCGTCGTACAGCGTGTTTGCCTCCTCAAGATACTCGGCCTCACCGGCTTCAGCGAATTCCATCGCGGCATCCAAGTCTCCTTGCAGGGTCTCTAGCCGACGTACCCTGTCGAGTGCCAATTCAAGGGATTTTTTCTCTTTTAGTACAGGTGCGGAGAGTTTCGGGTTATTCCAGAAATCAGGCATGCCCTCTATCTGAGCCTCGAGGTCCTTGAGTCGCTCGGCCTTCTGGTCGAGGTCAAAGAAACCCCCGGATTCTTAGAAATTTTTCTTTAAGGTTGCGCTTTGCACTTGAGAGATCATGAAAATCCACTGGAAAACCTCGCGATGTCTAGGATTTGAGTCAAAATCCCCAATTAATTAGTGGGTTGCGCTTCGCACCAAGATTGACAGCCAAAGAAGCGGAGCCGTAACATAATGGTAAGACTGGACGAATTCCACATAAATTTTTGCTCAGATGAGCCAATGCAAAAATTAGCAGTGATCTTGAATTGTTAATTTTACGAGCTGAGAGGCAAGCGTGATCCTACTGACAAAACTCGACAAGCAGAAGGTTTTGGTACTTATCGACAGTATCAAGTACGTGGAAGCAACGCCTGACACGCTTATTCGATTCATTAATGGCGATATGCTCATCGTCACCGAAAGTCTTCAGGACGTCTCGAACCTTGTTTTTGAGTTTAAAACAAAGTGTCTAGCAAATGCGTCTATTTCTACAGCTAGTGCAGCGGCAATGACATCATCGGGGGATAGCGCATCATGGACTTAACCAGCTTATTAGGTATTCCCGTCGCGGGTGGCATGATTATCGGTGGGATGTTACTTGAGGGTGGGCATCTGTCTCAGCTTTGGGCGATCACGGCTGTTATGATCGTGTTCGGCGGAACCATAGGCGCCCTCATGATGGCGTATCCAATGGCAGATATGATCGGATCGATTAAGGCGCTGGGCGTTTTTATAAAAAACCCAGCCGCCAATCCATCACAAATTATGGCGGAAATTCTTGATTGTGCTCAGACGGCACGTAAAGAATCTATTCTTGCGCTTGAGAAGAAACGCGATGCTCTATCCTATGAGCCGCTAAAACTCGCAATTGGGCTTGCTGTCGATGGCACGGCGCCCGAGATTATTCGCGACACGCTGGAGACAGCTGCGCACGTTGTTTTTGAAGAGGCGGAAGTGAGTGTGAAGTTTTGGGAAGATTTTGGCGCTATTTGTCCTACGATTGGAATTCTTGGAGCCGTACTTGGACTGCAGCACGTGATGAGCGTTTTGGAGCAGCCGGAGAAAATCGGTCCGGGTATTGCCGTCGCATTCGTGGCGACACTTTATGGCGTGGGTGCAGCTAACATTATCGGAATTCCTGTCGGAAAAAAACTGAAACGAAAAGCTGTCATCGATGGCCACGCACGAGCGATGGTCATAATTGGTGTCGAGGGTATTCTTACGGGCATGAATCCCAAGATCATCGAACAAAAGCTATCAGTGTTTGTTCATGATCATGGTGGCGGAGAAAAGCATTAGTTATCAGCAAGAAAAATCTGACGTGGCTCGTGTGAGTCCGGGGTTCGGATGGCAGTAAAGAAAAAATGTCCTG
>JBEIGW010000384.1:0-2500 GCA_040381655.1 Deltaproteobacteria bacterium | reverse complement strand
GATAGTTGGGTCTGAAATTTTCTCTCGACAATTGAAGATGTCAGAGAGCCATGCGATGGAGAGGAAACCCAATCCCGTGGCGTGTCAAAGCCTTTTCCGTTATAAAAGTCGAGTATGCGCCTATCGGTGTTATCGGAGCTCGAGAGTACCGTTAGAATCCGATCCAAAGGAAAATTCTTTTCACTGAGCCAGCGATCCGATGATCTGGGCACGGGTTGCTCGTGATCTATCGGCATACCTGAATAGTTTAGAACGCGCTCGAAATGCATTAGAGGGGCGTAATGCAAGGCAGCGTACCCCCCAAGAGATGTGCCCAATCCGTAGAGTTTTTCAAACCCGAATTGCTTCGTAATGGACAACAACAGATCGGCAGTCGATTTAAGATCGCGTCCGATCAGGCCCTTACTGACATCGTGGCCCGGCCGATGTCCAACATACAGGATGCCAATGTCAGCCTTCGCTAATTCAAAATGTACTAGCGGTCTCGGGGCGTTAAGGGTGTTTTTGCGGGTACCAAAGCAGACGATCAGTTTCTTGGGGCGCTCGGGCGTGGGTGGAATCCATAGATAAACATCCGGGTGGCACGCATGGAAAATGAGCTCGCTTCTTGGTGGTAAGGAGAGATCAACCATCGATAGCAAGTGGCGATACTGCGGTGTCATGGCATCAGCAAACTCAGCTGCGTTTGATCTTAATTTTGCTAGGTAGCTACCGGGCGACAGCGACAAGATAAGAAAAGCAGCTTTTTGTAGCTCGCTTTTGGAAGGAATGTTGCCCGAACTGATTCGCAGAAAAACATCTCCCAACCAACCGGAGGCGACTTCGGGATCTGTACTGAGCCGGCCACGCCCCCATAGCCCTAAAAAACTCTTCAACGCAGGAACCTGACGCTGTAGAGTCCAAATGTTCAACGGATTTTTGGCATGCGTCTCATCGAACCGTCGATCAACCGAATAGGTGAACATTCCACCGTCGGACTGGAGCCCGAAGATATGATGCTCTGCCCGAAGGGGCCTCATCGGTTAATTTGATTGATTTGAGCGAGGATCTTTTCAAGCAACTCGCCCAAAGTACTGTCACTACCCAAATCATTCAAGTCGAGTTCAAGCCCATAGCGGTCCTCGAGCTCAATAGCAAGATTCATTAACTCCAAGGAGTCCAGGCTCAAACCCGTCAACGTTTTATTAACAGCTTCATCTGAGCTTATATTGAGCCGACAACTATCTACTACAAAGTGCAGCAGGCTATCAAAACTGGGAATCGAGTGTAGATTTCTGGTCATGCGGTAGTACCTTCAGGTTTTCCTAAGTTTGTACAGCAGGAGCTAAAGTGAAGTCCCGAGTCATTCTAAGCCCTGACGTATCGAATACGAGTCCTGAGCGAAGTGCCATTTGGTCAAGAAAGTGCTGAGCAATTTTAAGTGATATTTTTCTTCCTGGACAAAGGTGGGAACCGAATCCGAAAGAAAATGAACTTGGACCAGCTCCTTCGGCTACAGCCATTGAACGCTTCAAAGAAGCGTCGCGCAAGTGAATCAAAAATGGGCAAATGTGCACTAACTGGCCTTTTTTAAGAGAGAGATCTTGAATAGTGCAGTCAGCGATAACTTCACGCCCCAGTATACTTACTGACGCCGAGTGATGCATAAGCGTGTTGGCGTCCCATCCAACGGAAGCAGAAGGCTTGGTGAGGATTGAATAAAGAAGTGTACCAAACAGCGGCTCTCTACCCATAACGGAGATCGACATCAGTATCCAGACCATCTCCGGGTCTTGACCTGACTTCTGGAGCATTCTTTCTGCAGTAGCTGCCAATTCAGCCAAGTGCCGATCGTACTCCCGAAGATTATTTGCTCGAACCAGCATTCGAAAGATAGATTTGGGAAAATCCGGAAGACTGGCGGATGAACAATCTAAATGATGTGCAAGGATGGCTCTAATTAAGGATTCCAGAAATTGTCCTACGAATTCTTCGGGATTTTTTTGCCGCTCCACTTCGGCTTGCGAAAAAAATGTTGCGCAAAAATCCGGCAACCATAGATTAAGTTGGGACTCCACGTCGTTATACAGCGTGAGCAACCGTTTTCTGGTATACGTGTGAGCATGGCCATGCTGAAACATAGGTGTGCGGGCGAAAAGAGTTTCAATTGCGGTGAGGGTCTCTCCGTTTATTCCAGAAACAATCTTCCAATACGTCACTAGGTTATACGTCTGGACAGTAGGGGCTCTGAGAATCTGCTTAGCAAGTGCGCTATCGTAGACGAGGAGGGTCGGGTCAGGCCTTTCATCTAATGGTATCCAAGTTCTGGTTAGGTCGAGAGACGACGGATTATTCAGAATAGAACGTAGCTTCAGGCTTGAGGACGGCATGCCAAAAAGTCCAATCTTTAAGGGGGGACTGAATGTTTTGCTTGAAATAGCAGTCAGCTGAAGTTTATGGTCTAGACCGGGACTTATCCATTACCCTCGCAGCCTTAACCGTGATTTAGCGCGATTTGTTC
>JBEIGW010000383.1:0-2507 GCA_040381655.1 Deltaproteobacteria bacterium | reverse complement strand
GGTTCGAAAGAATTGGCAATTTCGTCCTGCAAACTTTCCAGTTTGGTTTAATCGTTTAACGTCGTATTCCCTGATGTTAATTTCGGCCATTCCTAGGACCGCATTCGCCTGAGCCATATTTCCGATCGTACATTGGCCTTTATCATCGGAATCACGACGCTTTTGGCAATTGATCACGGTCTGGTTTTTGATAATTGAGATATATTTTATATCTTTTGTCATCATATCCATACGAAACATTGAATCAGAAAAGTATTGAGTGCTGTGAGAGATCTCATCTTTATTAGATTTATGAGTAATAGTCTGTTTGATAATCAAATCAGCGAATACAGCTTGGGGAATTAGGCACAGTAGAAATAGGAAAATGATTTTCATTAAAATCTCCCTCAAATTTGCCTTAGCGAAAGTGAAGGTGTCTGATGAAATCTAGACCTTCTTGGCGGGTTCGCCACTCGCCATTGTAGAAGGCAAGTTTTAGCTTTTCCACAAGTTCGCCGATTTCTGGTCCACTGATGCCAGGGATAGTCACCACGACATCATGTCCGGTTACAGGAAGCGGAGATTTTCGTCGATCGCCAAACGTCGTCTCAGTCGTTATTACAAAAGTGATCATTTCCTGGCGGCTTGGGTCGTGAGCGTGACGAGCTAGGAATGCCCACGCCGGTGCAAAAAAATTAAGAACCGCGTGGCTTGGGTCGTGATGCTCCATGTGATCAACAAACTCCAGAGCCACGGATGTTTGACGCGACATTACAGCTAAGTGTTGCCATCCCAGAATAATATCAGACAGTATCCGGGATTGACGTTCGCTGAACCGTAACCTTTTTGCCAAGGCTTGCAAAGATGGCTTAGTCCATATCTTGCCCTTGGTGATACCAAGCAAAATACAAAGTTGGTTCCACGGTCTGACGTTTGTCGGAGTTGATTCGGCATCTATAAAAATAATCTTCTGCAAGTTTTCACTTCCCGTCGCCTCTGGCAGAATAATCTTCATCACACCTAGCTCATTCATGCTGGCGACGGGCTCTCCCGCGTGGTCGGCTGATAATGTTTGCCAAAGTTCTTGGGTGATGCGCTCTTGAGAGATCCTACTGAGTCCTGACGCCTCCCGTGACAGGGCTGGTAACGCGGCCTGATCGGGGGTGAAACCAAGTCGAGCCCAAAACCTAAAAAACCGTAGGATTCGAAGATAGTCTTCTCTAATGCGTTGTTGGGGTGAACCGACAAAACGAAGAGTTTTTGTTTTAATATCGTCAATACCGCCATGAAAGTCATGGATTTGTCCTGCGCTGTCTTCAAAGAGAGCATTGATGGTGAAGTCTCGACGGGCTGCATCAGTTTCAAATGTAGCGCCGTTGAAGTCGACGACAGCATGCCGGCCATCTGTGGCAACGTCTCGTCTAAGCGTCGTCACCTCGACGGGGCCTGACCTTGTGACGACAGTAATCGTGCCATGGTCGAATCCCGTTGGAACAACTCTAAATCCCTTTTCAGAGAACAGCGCCATAGATTGATCTGGGGTTGCCGCTGTTGCCACGTCGTAGTCTTTTGGGGTGAGCTTTAGAAGACGATCCCTAACACAGCCGCCAGCAAACATAGAACTATAGCCAGCTCCATTGAGCGTTTCAAGGATGTGCTTGGCATCTTCAAAATTGGTATGACTATGATCGCTCACGACGTACTTTCGTTGATTTGGAAGGACTACGCGCCTGTGTTTACTGACTGGTAGCGTCTCGCACCCAGCTCATAAAATTTTACCGCAGCCCAAGCGAAAACGACAGCTACAATCAAGTGAAGGGCTGCTTGTGAGTAACTTTGCCGCCCGAAGAACACTTCAGCCGGTATAGCTGCAATACTGGCTAGAGGTAATATAAAGGAAAATATCCACTGCATGGCCCTCGGAAAGACGCCAGTCGGATACTTTGCTAGTGACTGCAGAGACCAGTAGGCATCCTCGCCCTCTGATAGCTTTTCGGCAAAGAAAGCGGGTGCTACGACTAGTAGACCAATACCGTAGCGGACGGCTAAACCAGCGATGAAAAACACGAGGAGAGCTGACGTATTGATGAGAGTAAACTCGACGCCCTCAGCCGAAACTTTTACGGCAAATACACAAAAAAGTGCGATATTTATCAGAAGGTTTGGCACATTGCTGATGATGAACTCATTAGCCGTGTGCATAGCAATCAAAGGGTGTAGGGGTTTTAACAAGACATAGTCCATACGACCAGACCATACGAAGTGGCCAGTGTGAAAAAGACCGCTAATACATAGAATCGTGAATAGTTGATGGCCGACTCCAAAGAGAGTAGCGACAAACATAACTTGATTAAATGACCAGCCGCTGAGAGTCCCGCCAGCTAAGGTCACCCCCAGAGCTAGCCCACCCATATTAGCCATCAAAAACAGGGATTCAAATAAGAAGAAGAAAAGCAGGTTGCTGCGATAAATAAGCATGCTGGACGTGCTAATCGATGCAATTTGCTTTATGAGGTTCCAGTAGTATC
>JBEIGW010000382.1:0-2508 GCA_040381655.1 Deltaproteobacteria bacterium | reverse complement strand
CTCGTAGAAAGTTTGGCAGAGCGCGCTGACATCACCCTCGCGAAGGCAGAGGAAGTGGTTGATCTATTCTTCAACTCCGTTGCTGAGACACTTTGTAGTGGAGATAGAGTTGAGATCAGAGGGTTTGGCGCATTCACTGTTCGTGAGTACAAGACCTATGAAGGCCGCAATCCGAAAACTGGCGAGAAGATCGTCGTTCCTCCAAAACGCCTCCCATTCTGGAAGACTGGTCAAGAGCTGAAGCAGCGCGTGGATTCCGCATTCTCGTGAACCCTTAACGGAACATATCCTTCTAAATATATTCAAAACACCCAGGAGATACTCCCGGGTGTTTTTTTTGGGGGCAACTGCCACACAGTCCAAACTATCAATTGGTGAGGCCTTGACAGCCCTCCCCCCCGGTCTGATATTGGGTTCGCGCAAACGTGTCACTGATTCACTGAGGATTGAGACAATGCCTATCTACGAATACCAATGCGACACATGTCAAACGATCTCTGAAGTCATGCAAAAAGCATCTGACCCGGCACCAAGTTCCTGTGATGCTTGTGGAAAAGGGCCCATGGTCAAGCAGTTGAGTTTGTCTGCATTTGCCCTCAAGGGCTCGGGTTGGTACGTCACCGATTTTAAAGGCGGACAGCCCAATAAACCCACGACGGACACCCCAAAATCCGATCCAGCTCCAAAGGCCAGTGATCCGTCGTGAGCTGCATTTTAATGATTTCATTGATTTAAGTAATATTTATAAAATATTGACCTTTTCCTTAAAATTATGGATAATCCGGCGGCTTTTATGAGGTTTTTATGTCGCGCCGATCACTCTTCTCTTTAAGAAGGAGCCAAGGACTGTTGTTCTTGGCATCCGTGTTGCTTTTTGGCGCTTGCGGTGAACTACAAAAACTCACTCGTGCCGAAGACGATGAACCTTCCACTGACGTTGCCCCAAAGGTGGAAAGCGACGATCCCGCCTATCACGCCGGCCTTTTGAACACGCGCGAGCTAATGCAGAGCGTCAACATGACGTCTTGGGTCCAGCGAGGTTTCCACGGACGTTCACAAACGATTGCGATTTTAGATAATGGATTTGCTGGCCTAAGCGTATCCCGCGGAAAACACTTGCCGCCCGACTTGTCGGTGTTCAAAGGACCACTGGATAACGAAGGTGATACGCTACACGGAACAAAGCTAGCTGAAGTTATTTTTGCCATGACGTCTGGTTCACCAAACTGGAGTGAGCGCAGTCAGCATCCGACCATAAAACTCTACAATGCAAATGGCTTCACTAATTTTTCAGCGGCCGTAGATCAAGCCATCAAAGATCGAGTCGATATGATTGTGTACTCGCAGGTTTGGGAATTCGGCGGAAATTTTGACGGCCGTGGATTTATCAACGCTGCCGTCAACAAGGCAACCAGTGCCGGTATTGTTTGGATCAACGCGGCAGGTAACTACGCCACCAGTTCCTGGCAAGGTCCGCTTATTCCGAACCCAGACTACACAGCTCGACTTCCCTTCGAAAGTCGTTATGTGCGCATGGTCGTTAACGAGCCGTCAACCCCCGTCAAAATAATCCTGTCATGGAATGATTTTTCCGATTCGAAAGACTGGCGAACCGCTCGTAATCTTGATCTCGTGTTGCTTGACAAGAATGGTAGAGAACTCGCGTCCGCTCGAAAAATTCAGGACGGAATCGATCACGGCAGAAGCCCAGATCACAGCGCCCACGCTAGAGAGTCCCTGGAAACGACCCTGCAACCAGGCATTTATCTTTTGCGCGTTGATATTCGTAGCAACAATTTTGATATGAATTCGAGGATTCGTATCGCGGCCAACGGCCCAGATATTTCCTTTGTGGACCAATCGACCGACGCATCGGTTATGATCCCTGCTGATAATCCGACTGTCCTGACAGTGGGCGCCAGTGACGATTCGTCCAGCTCTTTTGGACGCACCTCAGGCGGCGCACAAAAACCCGAGGTGGTCGCGCCATCCATTCTGCAGTTTGAGAGAGACATTTCATTTCAAGGTAGCAGCTCTGCAGCCGCAGTGGCAGCTGCCGCTATCGCCGTGTTCAGAGATGCCTGTGGATCCGTCAACAGAGCTCTTCTGGTCCAGAAAATCAACGATGGTTTCTTATCTCAGGCATCTGAGTATGGGCGTGGTCTGTGGCTTCCACCATCCGGACAATGCCGCTGAAATTCTAGTGTGCAACGCCATACTTATTTTTAACCTCTTGCCATACGCTGCTGTCGATATTTTGCGTTGAAAGCCAATCTTGCGCGGTCTGGCGAACGGAATCGTTGCTATCGAAGGTGGCGGCTACCATGAAAACATCACGAACATCGGAAGCCTCACGAGAGATCACACGGACGACTTGTGCACGCCCATGAGAATCTAAATGTTTTAGTGCCGCACGTGCCACGTAGAAACACCCCACACTGCACGGTGACCTCTCAAATCTTTTGAAAAATCTGGCTCTCAGTTCACTGTGTGTTCTACCAAGCGCCT
>JBEIGW010000381.1:0-2522 GCA_040381655.1 Deltaproteobacteria bacterium | reverse complement strand
GACATTGAGGGTATTCAGTTGAATTACTCTTTTGAATTCTGCACCCATCTCAGTGTGATCAAAGATCCATTTAATCACTGCTCAGGAAATTCAACACCATGAAACGTGCTGTTTTAGTCATAAGCGCTTCAATCCTTCCGTCAGTGGTTGCACGCGCCAATGTTCTAGGATTATTCCCGGCCGGCAGTGCTTGCAAATCTGCCGCCATGGAATCGGCCGTAGATTGTACTGAACCTCAGGCATTGCTCTACAACCCAGCCTTACTATCAAAGACAAAGCTTGGATTTTCTGGCGAAGTAGGAATTGCAAGGCTCGCGTACTCCTACGAGCACCCCGATTTTGACCCAGTCAGGCTCAGTGTCGTCACGCCCATGTTTTCAGAAGGCTGGAAAGGTAGTTTATTTGATAATAAGGGCTCGTGGGGATTTGCCGTGATGCCTGGCAGTATGGCTGATCTTGATATTAAGGGCCTCCCGCGTCGGGTCATGGGTAACCCGGAATCTCTGAACATTAAAGCCAAACGCCGCACGTTTCATCTGCCGCTCGGTCTCAATTATAACCTAGAAAACTACAAGGCCTCCGTAGGTGCGTCACTGATATACACTTATGACGAACGGACTCTTAAGGGAAACCCGGTTACAAATCCCGGTACCCAGCTAGCCGATATGAAGGCCAGAGGGCATTTCGTGAGGCCCGTGATCGGAACGTCATGGGATCTAACGGCCACACAAGTGGGCGCAAGCTACATGTTTCCGCTGACCAAAAAATACAGTGGCAAAACAAAAATCGCGAGTGAGCCTTCCGAATTTGACACGGCCCAAGTGGATTATGATCCGGGCGCATTAATGCTAGGAGCCAAACAATCATTTGGCCCCTACTCGTTGTCGGAGAACATTAATTATTTGTTTGGAACCAAAGGTAAAACAGTCGCTCGTGATGGGCTCAACAAAAAAGTAAATAAAGCTGACCTAAAAGATGCGAGGCATATGGGCCTTCGCCTTGGATATAACACAGAGACTTACGGAAATTTTAGCCTAGGGGTTGCCTACCTAGACAGCTACTGGGGGGATGGCCGATACGTTAAAAACTCACAAGGCTTCACAGAGCAGGAGATCGGTAACGTCTTTGGCACATTTAACGCCGTGCCCGTTAGAAATCAATCAATAACCTGGCAGTATCCGTGGTCGAGCTGGGATACTCATGTTGCCATCTATAGATCCGCGGGCACCACAACCGTTGGCCCTGGTGGCGATAACCCAGGCCATTATCAGATTGAGTTTGTGAGCCTAACCTGCGGCATCCGAAGGTCCATGTAGGACAAGGCTCATGATGCAAGATACCTCCTCACATCCTACTCTTGCCAAGATACTGAGACAGCATCGACCAGAGTGGTCCTGGAACGACTGTCGTCGAGCAATTACTGCTGGACGCATCGAGATCGGCGGCGTCACTATGACCGATCCTACTGCACGAGTGACGAGTGTCTCAGAAATTCTTATAAAAAATCATGGATCACCTCATCATCACGCGTCACGGAAGGAGCCCGAGCTAATGGTTTACCATAGCGACGACCATATCATCGTCGTAGAAAAACCATCCGGCATCGAATCTGTCCCGTTTGCTACAAAATACAACGACAACTCGGGCACTAAAATAGGCAAAAGTGAAACGATGATTGATATCGCCAGAGCATGGCTTGAAACCAAAGAACGCAGAAAATTACCTCCTTTAAAAGTGGTTCACCGACTAGACAAGGGCACATCTGGTGTGATGGTTTTTGCACGGACGAAACTAGCCGAGCGAGAGCTGGGCCAATTATTTAGAAGGCACGACATACAAAGACGCTACGTTGCGATTTGCCTTGGTACGCCTCAATCAGGGGGGATTCGGTCGTGGCTTGTCAAAGATCGGGGGGATGGCCGTCGTGGCTCGGTTAGCAAAACGTCCCCTAAATCAGAAGCAGCAAAAGAGGCCGTCACCCACGTCAAGCTACTTGAAACAAAAGGGCTTACAGCCAACCGAAGCTTGAGCATGATTGAATGCCAACTTGAAACCGGTAGGACCCACCAAATTAGAATTCATCTTGCAGAAAGTGGGCATCCTCTAGCGGGCGAGCAGGTCTATCTCTCACCTCGCCCAAATGCTCCGGCGATATTTGACTATTCGAATGCGCCAAGAATCACTCTGCATGCCACCGACCTTGGCTTTCGCCATCCAGTAACCGGAGCGAATCTACACTGGTCTTCGCCACTGCCTGCGGATCTTAGTCATTGGTGGAGATCACTCCAATTTGCCGCGGCTACGAAATCATCGTCTTTTAATTGAAGGCGTAACCCCTCTTAAGGACTCGGTTTTTCAAAAAATATTAACACTTAGCTAGGTTTATCCGATCCCCTTTAACGCACGTTTAACTGGATGGGAGAACCTATGGTCAGCACATCAAAGTATCCATTTTGGTCAGGTCAAGGAGCAGCAATACTGGCAATCCTTTCCGCTGCTCTAGCGTTTAATGGCTGTAAGAG
>JBEIGW010000380.1:0-2555 GCA_040381655.1 Deltaproteobacteria bacterium | reverse complement strand
TCCTTGTAGGAGAACCATGAGCCGCTTTTGGCAACGATGTCTTTAGCTACAGCCAAATCAAGAACGTCACCGGAGCGTGAAATACCCTTGCCAAACATGATGTCAAACTCAGCTTGCTTAAATGGAGCTGCCATTTTGTTTTTGACGACCTTGACACGAGTCCTGTTACCGACAATTTCTTCTTCTGACTGCTTAATAGAAGCAATTTTGCGCACGTCCAATCGTACACTGGAGTAGAACTTCAGCGCGTTTCCACCAGTTGTTGTCTCGGGATTTCCGAACATCACACCAATCTTCATACGGATCTGGTTAATAAACACGACTGAGCAGTTGGAGCGAGATATCGTTCCAGTTAATTTACGTAGAGCTTGGCTCATCAAGCGAGCTTGAAGTCCCATATGGGAATCCCCCATTTCGCCTTCGATCTCAGCCTTGGGTGTCAATGCAGCAACCGAGTCAATCACCACCAAATCAACCGCACCTGAGCGCACCAACATATCCACGATTTCCAAAGCCTGCTCACCGGTATCGGGCTGGGATACAAGAAGCTCATCAATATTTACACCCAATTTTTTAGCATAAACGACGTCGAGAGCATGCTCTGCATCAACGAAAGCAGCAACGCCGCCCGCTTTTTGAACTTCTGCGACTAAATGCAGGGTCAACGTGGTCTTACCACTGGATTCAGGTCCGTAGACTTCAACAATACGTCCTTTCGGAATACCACCAATGCCCAAGGCGATATCCAAAGATAATGCTCCCGTCGATACCGCCTCGATAGGATCAGCGTGCCCGTCTTTGCCAAGACGCATGATCGATCCCTTACCGAATTGCTTTTCGATGGCACCAACCGCCGCTTCCAGAGCTTTCGATTTTTCAGTGTTCATTGTATTTGCGTTAAGCATAAAGAACCTCCATTTTCACAGTCAATTTGGGTGGTTTTGATTGATGCGGGTGCTTCCTAGACCCTACCTTCTCTTTGTCACCGTTACAACACCATATAGACTATACCATAAATTTGTCTGGTAAAGTCAAGTGTTCGCAAAAGCGCAACTCTTTACGCCCTCCTCATTCATTCCGATAGCCACTGCAAGTTAACAGCAACTACGGGTGCTTACATGTTTTCGTTGTCACAAACAATTTTTCTTTGTGCTCTGATTTTGTTCAGCGCCCAATCCAATAAATTGTCCGCACAAAACACTTCACCCACAACTGCACAAAAGAATGGCGATGCTACGCCACAAAAATTACCCAAATTCTTAATTTTACCCTGGCAAACACCACTCATTGATCCTGATTTACTTCGTCAAACTAAAGGCGCTCGCGACGTCGTCTCAGAAAAACTTAGGAAAACGTTCGCGCCAAACGCGCTTGCCTTAGACAAAATCGTACCAAAAGACAAAGTACCGTTAGCTTTAACTGACAATATCAAGCAAATATTCGCTGACGAACGCAACGTCACCGAAGACGCGTCTGCCATGTTCCCGATATGGACTCATTTTCATGACCACGAGTTTGTCGGGATCATCAAGCTCGATACATTTCGTAATACAATTACGTCTATTTTTCACAAACTACTGCCAAAAAGACAATTTTTGGAGGCCCTAAAAGATAAGAGTCTTGAGCGCGTTCTAACGACGGAATTTGAATCCCTACTACAGACGGCTTCATCTGCATCGATCCCAAACACCTCACAAGACCTCGCTGTGTCCGTAAGTGATCAAACTCCAAGTAAGCGCCTCAACGAGATCGACCGCACAACCCTTAACGCGCTCATTACGTACCGATCGGCTCAAGAGAACGGACAACCTCAAGTTACAATTTTGAATCCGTTCGCATCAGAACTTATCGTCGCGATTCATCGCCTATTTAGCGTCAAATCAGCCTTTCGTCGAGCAAACCGTCTCATCTCTATAAAAATCGCATACGAAAAATCTCCCTTCTCTCTTACATTACCCATCAAGCTCAATATGACAGTCAATGCAACAGAAGCCATCTTCGGAAAAAGCCTCCCGACAACCTGGACAGAACCACTCACAGTGGGAGTTACAGCTGATAACACTGTTGAACTTAAATACTCAGCAAAACTAAGTGATCTCTTCCGCGTCGAAAAACTCGCTTTGAAACGTGAGGATTTGCCTACAGTCGTTAAAATTAAGGGAGCATGGGCTTACGTCGATAAAGGCCGCGCCTGGGGGTTACAAATGAATGATCGATTAGTGTCGGCTGGCGCCGTACCTGCAATTAAAGGCCATGTGGTAGGCTATTTTGGACCTGAGATGAAACTGAAGTCGCCACGAGGTTATGACATCAATGAAGGGGCAATTATATTTATCCGTTCGGGCCAAAAAGTCGTCAAAGAGGGCGACGTTTTCTCCTACGATCCGAAAAAAGTACCAAGCCTTTGAACTAATACGACATAAACACATGCAATGCTTGCGAATAATCTGTTACCATATTATCTATGACCATCATTAAACTTCAGTCAGGTCTATCGTTTGCAGAAATTCTGCCGGAGCGTGGCGCTCTCATTTCAAAACTGCGATTTACCGGTG
>JBEIGW010000379.1:0-2573 GCA_040381655.1 Deltaproteobacteria bacterium | reverse complement strand
TCGATTTCTTTAACCAGGTGACCCTTGGCTGTGCCGCCGATGGCTGGGTTACAGCTCATGGCGCCAATGCGCTCAACGTTTTGCGTGATCAATAAAGTTCGAACACCAATACGCGCCGCACTGAGAGCGGCTTCACAACCTGCGTGGCCACCACCGATGACGATCACGTCAAAGGATGTTTGTCGTTGTTCGGAAGTTAACCGTTGTTGTTCGGTAGTCTGATCCATTTTCCGAGTTAGTATTGTTTAAAGGGTTTAAAGAATGCTGAAATATCAAGGCCCCGCAGGGGTGACATTTCTAATAGAACTAACGCCGTATCTAATGGAATTAGGCTAAATTTTCAAGGTAATTTAAAACAAAAAGCCCTACCCCGGGGAAGGGCTAACTAGCCAACTTTAATCAAATAATTAAGGAGTCTTGGTTGAGCCCGTCAAGGAGCTTTGGTTTAAAGTCGATTCTGGGCACCCCCAGGAGCCTCGTTCTCTTGAATCCCTCTTGCGCTAGCCTGAATTCATCACAACTAGTTCTAGCTCTTGCACATAAGCTTTCTTCTAGATTCACCATTATAGCTGATACTGGGGCGCATATGGGAGGTGGGACGTTGACTGGGAGACTAGAGTCAACATAGTCTTCGCTCGAATCCTGACAGGTCGATGGGTCAACTTTAACAAATCCGAGCTTTTCTAAGTCATCCGCCTCACACGAGTTACGGGCAAATCTACGAGGCATATTATCTTTTTTCCAGTTGGAAACATACATGAGATAAATACGTTGATCTGCTTCAGTAGATCTACATGTATCTGAACTAATTCGCTCCCGCCATCCGAATAATATTAGTTTTTCCATCACACAGGAGTCTGGCGATATCTGGCATTCCATTATATTGAGTCTGAGCCGCGTCCTCCGTTGATACTAAGGTGATGTGAGTAGTCCCTAGTATAGGGAGTGCCATTCGTTAAATCCGTGACCGATCCCCCCTCGGAATACTTCCGCAATAACTGAATGCCGTCCATCCTAGAGACCCGAAAAGTTTAGAACAGAAAATTTCATAACCACTAATCGGAGCTCGGCTATCTTAGACTGTATCCGTCAAGGTTAGTTCTACCCGAGCATCACTAGCAAATGCTATGTCGATATCCGGGCGCCCGGAAGCGTTAGTGGAGTTGGAGGGGGCATGGTTGTACTTCCAGGAGTAGATCCCGAAGTATTTGGGGGAGGTGGTGGCGTATTTATTGTAGGGCATTCCAGTAATCTAGTCGAAACAAACCCATCTCCCCGTAACCTTAACTCATCGCAGCTTCTCCTTACTTTTTCGCAAGTCTGTCTTTCCGAATTGACCATGATGACTTGTCCGATAGGTGCACACACAGTTGGAGCGGTGATGGGATTAGGCTCAATCGGAGGTAGCACTTCATCGCTTTCATCCTCAGAGCAATCCTCAGCGGCTACCTTTCTAAAACCCAGTTTTTCAAGATCAACGGCCTCGCAAGAGTTGCGTGCAAATTTACATTGACCGTCTTTTTGCCAGTTTGACATGTACTGTAAACAGATGCGCTGGTCTGCCTGAGGTTCTGCGCAAGTAACGCCAGGATTGTGATCTCGCCAGCCATAAGTTGCCAGTTTTTCCTCAACGCAAGAGTCAGGTGCAATCTGACATTCAAGCGTTCGTGGATTGAACATCTTGGTCAATTCTGGTTGACATTGGGGTTTTGGCTGTACAGGTACTGTGACGCCTTCCGGATTAAAGCAGTCACTTTTAGTTTCACCAAATGATCGCCAACCGATTTTTCGTAGGTTCATTGCCTCGCAGCTGTCTCTTGCCTGGCGACACTCTCTGATGTTTCTACTGTTGACCAAAGTTTCAAGAACTTTCACGCACATAGTGCCTGCAATTTCTTCTCGTTTCGCTTCGAAACTGTCCGACAGTTCAGGAACATTCATTAAAACAGCAAATAACACTTCACTTTTAATGTCTTCTGACTTTTCAGTTTTCTCCATCCGCTTACTAATCGTATCAATTACACTGACCATGCTCTCCTTGCTGCCGAAGTCAGCGCCTCTGCGAGCGATGAAAACTGCCGCCTTAACATCCGCCATCGCGTCAGTCATTTCAATAATTTCTTCAGGTTTTAGAGTACGTTTAGCGACGGAAACTTGTCTGGCCAATATTTGTCGAGCAAGGGCTTCGCCGCTAACCTTTTCACTGATAGCATCGGGAATTTTTCTTCCGAGGCTTTCGTCCTTTTCAATCACATCTGAGGGTTTTTCAAGAAAACGCACCATGGAGCTCTGAGCTAAATCTGGATTTTTTTCGATAAATGCTTTTTGGGCAACGACAGCTTCAGCCGCTTGCGCGTTTTCAAGGTTGCCTCTGACTTTCGCGATTTCTTTATAGTCTGTTTTCTGTTCTAGACGCTTTAAAAACAGCTCCTCCCGTTTTTCTTTGGGTAGCTCTCGACTTTTTTCGGTAAATGCGACGACCATGTCCTTCATGGTGGAGGCGTCAAATTTGATCTCTGGTGGCAAAAGAGTTCCAATAACTTCTGGATCAACAAACGGCCGCTGGTCGGCTG
>JBEIGW010000378.1:0-2619 GCA_040381655.1 Deltaproteobacteria bacterium | reverse complement strand
GAGATAAGATTGGAGATAATACCCGGAGGCTGCTTTTTGAAGTGGGTGAGACTTTATTTTCCCATCCGTTCCGGCATAAAGTAAGACGGGATCACTCGCGGAGCTTGCGCGCACGATCGCATGAGGTTTTCCTGACTTAGAAAGTCCGATGAGTTTTTGCTGGTTATAGTAATAAGGTGTGCGGTAAAAATAGTCTGACTGTGCTGTGAACTTGGATAGTGACAATGAGGTTTTGCCGATAGCCGATGCGGGGAAATCAACAGAATCGGCCAGCGTCTGAGTCGCCATGTTAATCAAACCAAGTTTTGTATCAGTTGCAACCAAGGTCATGTTATCGATATTCTGATCGGGCGCCACCCAGTTAATCCCGGTCAGAGTCGTTGTAAAGCTGGATGTCTGCCATGATTGCTGTGCCAAGGTGGCGTCGATGTCTACTAATGTTAGCGAGTTGTCTGACGCGCTGAGGACCATTCGGCCAGCCTTGTCTAAATCACCCGCCGTGACGCTCTTACCGTCTGCCACCAGTGGTCCGCCTAACCAGGACTTTTCGATCGCTCCGTTCTCGCCAAGTTTTAATATTCCAATACTTTTAAGATCATCTTGCATAACCATGGTGCGAGATGCGGGCCCGTATGCGACCGACGCTGGTGTTCCCTGAAATTTTATAGGGTTGTCATAACGGCGACCGTCTAGTCCGATCACTTGTAGGTGTTTTTTTGAGAAGTCGATGACAAACTTCTCGTTTGCATCGACTGCCACATAGTGTTCTTCTCCAGGGTTACTCAAAGTGAATTCATAATCGAGCGTCATTTTCTCGGAGTTCACCCCAAGAATTCGGTTTGTCATCGAGTCAACCACGAAGATATTTTTTGTGTCTATCCCGTATGAATTATAAAGACCCGCCTGCTGATTTAGCCTTTGTCCAATGAGGCCGACATCTGAATCTGAGCCGCATGATGTGAGAAAGATTAATGCCGCTAAATAAATCTTAGAATCCATATGCGCCTCCTAAAGTGAAAACACTTTGATTTTCGATGGTTTTGATATGTAGTTTTTTATACTCATAGCGGATGTGACGAAGTTCAGCTCCAGTCGATAGCCAAAAGCCATTGTTGAGTGCCATGAGGGCTCGGATGCCGCCACTGCCGCCAATGACTTTCGCGGTGTCTTTTTTTGCGACTCCGTCACTTGAGGCGTCATAGTTTGATGATCCACTGAGAGCGGTCAGGCCAACGGTTAGATGGGTCTCGTTCCATTTTGAAAGATAGTATCTAACTGGATTGATGCGATAATTAACACCAAGGCCAAGTAAGCTGATGCTTTCTTTCACTGTGATTTTGCTGCGGTAGCTCCCTTCGTAACTGTCACTAGTCATATCGATGTTAAATCCAAGCTCATTAGGTCTCCAAGCATAGCTGAACGATGAGCCACTGCTATTGGATGTTTTTAAGAGCCTCTTTGACTGTTTTGCTTGATGGTGAACACCCGAAAAATCAACATAGATCCAGTTTCGTCGCTTTGATCGAGACACTGATTCGAGATCTCTTATCTCGTCAAATGATTGTCTTTCGAAGCTTTCCATCGTGAGAGCGGCCCCTAGGGCATCAAGCATCGATCGTCCACTTTTAAAAGGGGGAGCAGGTTTCTCGTCATCCGTATATTCGCCGTTAATTTTGACGAAGTGTAATAATTCGTGAGTGATAAGCGCTGTTCTAAACATGAGCGGCATTTGGAAGAAGCGCTGGCGATTGATGGTGATTAGTTGTTTATCAATTTGACTGACAGCATCAACTTTTCGGTTCGATTTATTGGACGTAACAACAGACATTGGTGAGTCAGCCCACTCAAAACGAAGCTTTGATTTTCGGTTAGATAACTCGCCCAATTCGGGAGCATGCTTGACTAGAAGTTCTCGACAGGCCTTTCTCTCGTCATCCGACAATTGCCCAAGTACGCGGCATAGATCATTGTCGACCCAGCCTTCAGAGCATGTGCAAAGAGTTTTTGAGTCGGCAGATATGTTACGGCTGCCGTCATTGATGATCGCAAGCGCGGCGTCTAAGTCGATATCTTGAGCGCTTCCGCCGTTTCCTATAAACGTTCCAGCATACAGTGGGCTGGGCGTAGCAACCAGTAGTGTTAGGCTTAATATTAGATACGGCCATTTCAGTCCATGCCAAAATTTAATCATACTATCTGGTCTCACGTCGTCCTCCCGTGGGGCTCAAGTTGATGATAAGTTGGTAGATTTGATCTCCGTCTGAAAGATCTTCAGCAAAATGCTGCAGTTGTTCAGCTTGCTCGGCTATGAGTTCGGTTAGCTTTTTGTATGTCGATTCATTCAAAGTCACCACCATCGCGTTCGCGTATCGTTTATCCAGGTTATGCAGATCGATTGCGTCGCGGGCATTAGTTAGGACCGCCTTGTGAAATTTTCTAATCTGCGCACTTGGCACTTTTGGATCAATTGAATGGAGGGGTGTCTCCGGGATAATGTCCCCCATTACATTGTTACTCAGATATCCGTGTTTTGTGAGAAATCTTATCGATTGTTCAATCCTCTTTCTAGAGGCAATGCTTCCAAGTACCGCAAAAACCTCCTCGGGATTTTGGCTGACG
>JBEIGW010000377.1:0-2630 GCA_040381655.1 Deltaproteobacteria bacterium | reverse complement strand
GCTAACTATAACATTGATTCTCAGATTGAAGCTTATGAACACCTGGATAAACTTCCCCAAAATTGGGACGTCCTATTTTTCGCCGTGAGTACAGATAGCGGCATCTATGGTTGGTCAAGAGAGCTGGCGAGCGCAATTACGAAGGCCATCCCATCAAGAGCTGACCTTGCCGCAAAGTTCCTATCGCTCGCAAAAGATAAGTCAGAGACCAGGATTTCCCCCAAGGCAGTATCCACTGTTCTTGAGATCGATGCCCTTGCTCCTCAGCGTTCGGTGATCATACCAGTTGGTCAATTCGGTTATGGGATTTTGATTGAAGCAGGTGTGATCGACGTATCCTTGTCAGGAGAGGGCAGGCTCGATCCAGACGTCAGTCGAGCACGACGTCTAGTCATAAACAAATCACAGGGCGCCAAGTCATGATGATGCGCCGCGCCTTACTTTCAAGTCTTATTGGCGTGAGCTGGATGGGCAGTCTGCTGATGACTTCATCCTGTAGCAGATCAGGATCAGAGGATCAGCCCATAGAGATCACGACGAAAAATCCTCTGCAAGCGGCACTAGGGTCAGAGCTCGAGTGGACCTTTGATGCTAGACGCGGGTCTCGTCAACTCCGGATCATCGACATCACATTTGATAATTTACCATTAGGCATGCGAAAAATTTCTGAGCCCAAGTCAATTCGCCTAAAGGGCAAAGTCCTAACGCGAGATTTGAGAACAGGTTTGATTCGAGTTACCGCTTATGACGAAAAAGCCTGCGACGAGTCTTATGAACGACTAAAGAAAATGGCTACTGCGGAGGTAAAATCCACCGGCAACACAAGTATGACCATTCCGGTATCGCCATGTAAATTAGATAGCGGGCAAGCCTACACTCATGCAGCTCAGTTTATGGGACATGGTTATTTTAATTGGACCATGATTGATGGAGCAGATGCTTTACCCATTGAATCGTACCCAAAGTTCATCGCAGAGCATTTATTTAAATCCTCATTCCAAGCCCCGCCTGACGGCATGGTGGAAATCCCCAGCCGAGAAGCGCCGGACTCCGGTGACGTAACCCTTGGCTTATGCGCCGCACGCCCCAGAAAACAGTGCGGCAAAGACCCGAGCTGTCTTTGGGGGCTCACGTCATGCATCTCAAAAGATGTCACTGGTCGCATACCAAGTGAAGCATCACTAGCTACTGGCACTTCGCAGGGCGGCACGTCTGTCATTATTAATGGGGAGATGAAACAATGAAAAAGTACTCCTCGAAGAAAACGTTTGCCCTTCTTTTTATCTGGGTGCTCGTCGGCACGGCTGTTGGTATTTATTTAATCAATAGTCTCACTAAATCAAAAGATGACGAAACACCTGCGCCCCTTGCACAGGCGCGCCAATGTGGCCCAACTGACTTAAGCTCATCTGAGGAAGATAAAATACTTTCTGAGTGGACGGTCAAAGTCGAAAAACTTCCGGCCGACGCGAAAAAAGCCCTGGCGGCAAACATCAAAGTCATGCCCAAAGATGCTTTGATGGCACTAAAAAAATATAATTTGAAGATTACTTTTGATCGCGGCGAATCGCCGTATATCTGCCAAACCTTCGACGGCTCTTCAGGTAAAAGCACAAACGGTGGAAGACCAAGACAATCTGCTGAAAACTGCTTAAAGATAACATCAAAAAACTCTCTGGCCCTTGTAATTGGCCATCCAAGGCTTGAAATGCCTGATGGTCAAAGACGCGTGTTATCTGAAAAAGAGTTGGTGGATGAGCTTACCACTCCGTCTTTGTTTTGGGCCATTTTTGACGGTCTTTATAAACCCACCGATGATCCGACAAAAAACCTAGGACCCAACGACCGATCGATTCAGAACATCTCAGAAAATATAAAACGCTACATTGTTGGCGCGTATAAGTTTTCAACGGCTGAACAGGAGCACTATTTGCGCCGCTTCGGTGCCGCTGGAACAGAAACTCCAGCCTTTATGACCCGCACACTTGTTCTCACGGCTAGCAATCTATACTGCTCAAAAGAGTCTTTTGACAGGCTTTCCAAATCCCAGCCGGAAGCCACCCAAAGGTTCATGAGTATCTACGGCTGTACCCTTGGTAAACCTTGGCATCTAGCTGACGGTGAATTCTCGAAGTTTTGCTCAAACCTAGCAACCGCAAAGTAGGGGGAGGGACAGTCGTGAGTTTTTCAAAGATCGCATTGATTTTGATCGGATTATCCGCAGTGGGATTGATAATAGCTCAAGTACTCTTCAAAAACACTGATGAAAAGATGCCAGTAATAGAGTCTGCAAATGACCCTGCTACGACGCCCCAGCAAACCACGCCAGAAGACTCTCCCAGTGAAGCAAAACCATCTAATCTTGGTATACCGCTGACTCCCGAGCAACGTAACGCTTTTGTTAAAACAAAAGACATATCCGTGGGCTCCAGCAAAATGGCTAGCCAAGGCAAAAAAGTATCCTTCAACATTGTGGTCAAACTAATGGACGGCAAAGTGGTTTTCGACTCACGGGGTGATGATCGACCGTGGACAGGGACCATTGGTGATGGCTCACTCATGAACGGCATAGACCGAGGCATCCGCGGCATGTACCAAGGCGGTAAAAGAGCTATTTGGATACCATCCCT
>JBEIGW010000376.1:0-2632 GCA_040381655.1 Deltaproteobacteria bacterium | reverse complement strand
GGCTTCAATCCGCATCCAGCAAGCACGAGAGATGCCGCGATAGCTGTGCTCTTCAAGTAACGAGACCAGGACCCTTGACGATGACTTCGCATAACTCCCCCTTAAAGCCACATGAAGGGCACACAATTAGGTTTGCCATCGGTGTGGGGTTGACCCCTTATTAGGAAAAAATTGACGAGGCCAATTTTGGTCTTAAAGTCGGGAGGTTAAGGCCAGGATGGAAGAGTCATTTAAAAAGAGCCGTCATTTTTGGGGTTTGTTCTAAATTTTTAATGATTATAAAAACTTACAGCGAGGTTTTTTGGGCCTCGCTGTAAGTTGTTTTGTATCATCTGCTAGCAAATGCTTTCAAGCCGTCTTAAGTGACCTATCTTCCTGGAGGTCGACGCTCAGCCCTCAGGGCTTCAAATTCGTCTTTGTCTAGCATGCCATCCTTGTTCTTATCAAACTTGGTAACGATTTGCTCCCAGGTCTGAGGCTGGGGCCTTGGTCTATCGTCGTTATCTCGATCCTTAAATGCCCACCGGCCGCCTAATCCTAGGCCGCGGTCCCTCAGGTGTGAAATGCGTGGTGCTTGATAGACTAAGAACGACTCTAATTCTTCCTCATCCATCGAGGCATCAGCTCCGGCAAATTCCTCAAAGTCTGCCTTGAGGCGTGTTTCAATTTTTGTTTTCATTACGTCATCGGGAGAGTGTTTCATTCTGTGCTTATGCATAGCTCTTAATTTTTCTGCACCAGCTTTAAACTCATCCCAGGTTAAAGATCCTGATTTATCGATATCCGCAAGCTTCATAGCACGTGAGGCCATGCGGCTTGCACGCCCTTCCTGCAGATCTGCAGCGACGGATGCGGTGACCTTGACCTTCCCAGTTTCGGCAGGCTGAGCTGCAGCGTCGGCCAGATCCAACATGTAATTATCGTCATCGGTTGTATCATCGGCGTCGGTATTATCCGCGACAGCCTTGACGGGCTTCAGGCGTCTATTGGAGTCCTCTGCACCGGTGCAGGCCACAAACGCAAATGCGATACCAGCAGCAATGAACTTTGAATAACTCACGAATACCCCCTGATTCAGACCATTAACTAGCAAGTGGTTATCGGAATCATGCGGTTCAAATTGAGGGTTTATCGAAAAGTAATTGATTTCAGTAATTTAGAGGAGTGGTTTGAGAGTGTTACAAGACGAGGGCACGAGCCATCTCGTTATACATTTGCGCGTATGACTCGTCAAAACCCATGCCTGGCTTTACTAATAGCGCATCAGGCGAACACGCAAGGGCTAAGTGAACAGATGAGCGGGATCCGATGTCGGTTTCTGTGCAGCTACCGCCAAGTAGAGCAAATGTGTTCGCTTGTTTGCAGATGCGGACGGCTTCGGCGCATTCTGAAAGTGTACCAGTGTCAGGCATTTTAATATGGATGCCGTCCACTGATTTTTGATCAATTAGATACTGAATATCAGAAACTTCGTTCGCCCATTCATCGGCGATGATTTTCGTTGTAGGCGCTGCCGCGCGGACTCGCGCGCGAATGGCTGCCAGTCTTTTTGCGTGATCCTGTAATGTTTTGCCAACGATCGGACTTTCGATGTGAAGCGTATGAGGAGCGGCTTTTTGAGACATGAGAGCAATAAAGTCTACGATTTTCGCATCACTATGATCGAAGATCGCGTCGAGTGCTCCGTGAAAGTCTAGTGTCAACGTTGGTGTGTAATTAAATCGCGCGGCCCTTTGCTTAAAGTCCTCAAGCCATTTCAAAAGATTTGCTCCCGCTTGGCCGATTTGGGATTCGAGGTTTTCAAATTGACCTTGAGGTAGATAAGCAATCTTTCTTGCGAGCATCCGGTCAACTGTGTCATCCCAATTGGCGCCAGACGATCCATGCAAAGTAATTGGTTGTTTGGTAGGAGTGAGACCAAGATCTTTTGCGATGAGTTGAAAGGGGCTCATGCCTGCAGCGTGACTTGCGGTCGACAAAAGCGCCTGACTTACTGCATAGCGAACAAATGCCGGTGCCGTTTTGTGGGCGCTTAAAAAAGATTTTTCCAGGGCTAGCCATCCAGAAACGTCTTTGCCAACCGCCCACGATTTAAAATCTGTCTTAAGCCATTGCTCTAGTTCATCTGGACTTCCTGGTCCAGCTCGGCCAGCTTTGCCGCCAAATGATACGGCTACTGCATCACCCCAGTGCACAGAGCCGTCGTCCAATTTTAGGCCAATTCCGACAACGGCAGCCGGTGTGCGTACAAAAGGGTAGCGGTCGTGACTTGTGGGTGTTTGGTAGCGATCAGATGTCGGAATAAACTTTTGACGAATTTTATCGATATCTTCAAAGAAGTAACCACCCCATCCGCGGTAGGTGATGACATCGATTATTTTTTGAGACGATCTAGCGGTCAAAGTTTTTCCCAGTAGTTTTTATTTAGGATTCTATCTTTACCCAGATGCTCTTGACCCTGGTGTAACTGTCCAGTGAGTGAATAGCCATTTCCTTGCCCCAGCCACTTTCCTTGAAGCCGCCAAAAGGTGCTGCAAAGTCATAACATCCGTAGCGATTGATAAACACTTGGCCGGCATCAAGCTGCCCAGCAACGCGCAGGGCCCGGTCAATGTCTTTGGAATAGAGACCT
>JBEIGW010000375.1:0-2635 GCA_040381655.1 Deltaproteobacteria bacterium | reverse complement strand
CTTATTTGGGCCATATTTAAGGCCTGTTACAGGACTGACACCGTCATAATCTCGCCACCACCGCCTCCGGTTATCACCTCTTAACTATCTAATTTTACTATATTTTCACAGGCCCCAAGACCCGCTCTGGTTGGCACCAACATTGCATTATAAATTTTGCTTATATTGCAGAAACCGTAGAGGCGACGACCACCGTGATAACTCATGCTTTTAAAAGACCTGTAGTTTTGGCGCTGGCCCTCGGCCTTCTGGCCCTAGAGCAAGTAGGTGTGGCCAAGGATGCCTTTGGTCTAGATCAATTCAAAGTTCGGATTGAAACGATCACTAAGCCTCAAAATTCGTACGCCACAAAATATGGAACTCCGCTGTCGGTTTATGCCATTACCCCAACTCAAAATCCGCGCTCGCAAAAATCTGAGCCACTACGTTTTCTGATTCAAGGTGGGCTACATGGCAATGAGTTACTGTCCAGCGAGTTTGTTGCCTGGCTGGCTCAACGTTTTGCCAATGGCGAAAGCTTACTGAATACTCTGAATAACGGACACATCGCGATCGACTTCGTTCCCTACGCCAATCCTGACGGAACTATTCAATATACGCGCTACAATGCCAATAAAGTGAATCTGAATCGTAATTTTGACGTCTTATGGGGCATGACGCGCGAACATCCAGGGCCAGCGCCTTTCAGTGAACCCGAAACCCGTGCGATACGTGATCTCGTCTTGAAACGCAAATATACTGCTGCCATCGACGTCCATGGTTACGTAAATTGGATTGTTCTTCCGACAGCACCTAGTGAAAAATTCAAAGAGCTCTCAAAAATTTCAAGTGACCGACAAGCCCTTTATGCACAGTGGGACAAAGCTGTAAGGCGTGAGACAGCAAAACAACTGCCTGGCTATGAGATAAAAACTGCCGGCGAGCTCGGTGATGGCGGTGCTTTTGAGGACTTCGCCTGGTGGAGTGGCGGTTCACTTGCGACCTGTCTAGAGCTCTTCACCGACAGTCGACATGTCATGGCATCCCTCGCTGATACCATAATCAATTTTATAGCGCCCAAAACTCTAAGCGCCAACAAGCAGCACCAAACTCGACAAAGTGACACATTCATCGCATATGAGAACTATGTGCACAGCCTTTTCAACGAGGCAATTACTATAAAGTCAAAGAAAGACAGCCAGAAAAAAGATGTCGTTTCCAACTGACGTTACAAACCAGCAAAGTCACCAGCGATTTTTTCAGCATAGAACTTGGGCAGTGCAAAAGCCCCAGTCATCAAATCTTTACTTAGATAACGAAGCGTAGGTTCAACTTTTGAAAATCTCTCCATACTAAATCGGCTTGGATCGATAGGATCCTGAGAGGCGATAGTCCAAGACCAACTACCACGTGGATAGGTTGGGATCGGCGCCACGTAGCTTTTACGATGTTTGAATCCACCACCAATATTTCGGTGAATTCTACCGAGAGCATCCTTAGTAAACCAAGGTGATTCGCTCTGAGCTGCCATCAAACCGCCCTTCCTGAGAGCTGAGGCCACGTCACGATAGAATTCGCGGCTGAATAGACCCTCACCTGGTCCTATTGGATCAGTTGAATCTACCAAAATGATATCCACCTCGTTTTTAAGTTGCTTCATGAAAGCAACACCATCACCCACTCGTACTTTGACTCTGGAGTCGAAGCCAGGACTGAGGCACTCAGCTACTTTTGGAAAAAATTTTTTACTCTGTTCAATCACCATTTCGTCGATTTCGCAGAGTATAACTTCCTCAACATTGGGATACTTAAGAATCTCACGAACCGTACCCCCGTCACCACCACCGATGACAACAACGCGCTTGGGGTTACTATGAAGACACAGAGGAATATGCGATATCATCTCGTGATAAATAAACTCATCAGCATCAGAGATCATAACGAGACCATCGAGAAGCAACATGGTCCCGTAGGCTTTTGTCTCCACAACGTCGACCGTTTGGAATTCACTGCGGCCGCTGAAAAGCACTTCGGTTACGGCCCAACCTGTTCGAATATGATCAGCTTCCTGCTCGGTGACCCAAAGATTCATGGATGACATCGTATAAAACCCCAGGACCTTTAAAATTTAAATGGAATAACGCGCCTGCTTAGCGGCGCTTTTTTTCTTGATTGCGAACATACTCCAAAAAGGCTGCCTTGTCTTGGAGTAGATCCATCGCATTTGCATGCTGCCTTGCCTGACGCTGTAACTTCTTTTGAGCCTGTCGATTGCCGCCCTGTTGAAATTGGTTACGATGCTGCTGATTGCCCTGCTGGGTGTTGCCATGAGAGACGTTCCCATTTACATTGCCGTTCTGCGGATTACGATGCTGTTGGTGTGACCCTCCGCGCATCGTATGCTTTCTTTCCACGATCTCAAATGCACGAAGCACGACACCTTCAGCTAGTAGCTCCGATATCATCTCATCAATGGAGACACCCTCTTCCCGTGCGTGATCTCTAAGCTTTCTGTGCAGAGCTTTAGAGATTCTAACCGTCAACTGCTCCGGAAGCGGATCAGCTGCACCTTCCAGGTCCTCAAATTCTGCATCGTCTTGAAAATCGCTCGCATTGTTCTTCGAAGGCTCATCAATCCGATTTCCACGGTTATCTG
>JBEIGW010000374.1:0-2644 GCA_040381655.1 Deltaproteobacteria bacterium | reverse complement strand
GCTGCAGACCCATCCACTCCGGTAATAGTCATGCCACTAACAATCGACGATTGACTTGGTATATTTGATACTCCGCTATAGTAACCAGTGCCCGGGAAACCGGTTGAAAGATCCCAAGAACCACGATTCGCGAGTATTGGTGTAACTGCAGAGGATGGATCGCCGTAAGGTCCAGCAGTAGATAATACGTGCTCTGGGAGAGGAAGTGATAATGTTCCGGAACTTCCTGAGCTATTGACGCCATAATTTGTGCCGGATAGCACGCGGCCGGTTGGTGGTAGCGTAAGGTTGCCTATAACGTTGGCTATTTTATTTTGTGCCAGAATGACATCAGGTTTAACTAAAATCATGTCGGCCGCCTTAAAACTGTCTGTCGTAACGCATCCCACCTGGCCGTCTTGTGTGCATGTTGGGAATGCGGCTGCTGCGTAGCGCTCACAGGATTTGAGGGCTGGGGGTTCTTCGGTTGCGGCAAGTATTGGTTTGGTGATTTTTGTTTCAGAGATTCCAACCTGGAACGTTCCGAACTTGGTTGTTTGGAATGAGACTTTGTTCTGACCACGAGTGACTTTATCGCCAGGGATCACTCCCACCTCGTAGGATGGTTCCCCATCTTTCAAAGTCATCCAGCGGTACATAACAACAAGATTTTCCGTGTCTATTTCCGCTAATGCGAAAGCTAAAGCACCAAATGGTATAGACAATGTCAAAGGATTACTTGCGACCACATCTTGACTTGCGGTGAAACTAACACTGGGACCGCCTGCTGCAATGGCATTGCCTGTGAGGCCTAAGTCTTGACTAAAAGAATTGGTCGTCAGGGCCACACCTTCCCCCACCATAATTGAAACGGGAATGGATAGGGCAGAAGGAGGAATCGCGACGGCAGCACCCGCAATGGCACCTTCGGTGATGCGCATAAGCTGTGTTTCGGCTTTGTTCGGGTCGATTTGTGCGACAAAATTACCTTCGCTATCAATGGTGGTCTGGAGATTTGCCACAGCACCCATTTTGTTGGCAGTCGCTTGCTTCATAAAGGAGTCTTCACAAGACGTGAAAACCAATGCTAACCATAACCATAGATTTAAATTGGTTAGATGACTTGCATGAGTGAACCGTTGCATAGGTAGAACTCCCATAGAGCGGAAAAACCGCAATAGCCCCTTCTCTTTTATATGGGGTTCGGCCTCGTGGTTCCAATCCTTTAGAGGTCTAAGATTTGCCAATATTGACGGCGACTTGCGCGAAAATCTAAACCCTTAGAATAACTCGTTATGGCAGCGATATTTGGGTTCAGTCTAAAAGAGTGACGCACTTAGTTTTTCAGCTTTTTTGAGGTCTTCATCAGTGATCTTAAACTGACGTTTTACGAGATTCTCATCGTGTTCAAGATTAATATCAAAAATCCCCGGATCATCAGTTGCGATCGTCACTTGAAGTCCATGTTCCAAAAATCTATTGAGGGGGTGAAAACTTGGTTTTCCCAGAGCACCGATCCTAATGTTTGAAGTGGGACAGGTTTCTATGATGGGATTTTTTAATTTGATCGCGTTGAGAGCGGCTGATTGAAACCTTCGCGTGTGGTCTACCAGGTCCTCATCGTAGTGCCAGGATACGGATTCGTTATTAGCGTTTGCTTCTATTCGTTGCGAAAGCCATTCGTAGTCTTTCGTGGTGTATTCGCCTTCGGAGAGCTCATTTTGCCACGTGCGAAGCCAAGTTAAATGGGCGCGAGTTTCGCCAAGGGGTTCATTAATTGTTCGACCTATTAAAGCTTCGGGAGACATCCCCAGGGCCAAGGCGTGCCCTAGTCGGCGTACACCTATCTCTGATGCTTCAAGACACCACCTTGCTGCCGAATGTAAGGCGACATTCTCCCACATTTCTCCTACATGATAGAGAGTTTCTAGTGCGTGAAGCCCAAGTCTATTGTCATGATTAATTTGCTCAAATAATTTCTTTTTGGAGGTCGGTGGATGTCCCCGTTCATTGCCGCAAAAGTCGATCCCTGTTAGCCATGGTTTTAATTCAGGGTTGTCGGCCATAAAGCCTAGCAGGAATTTATAGGAGTCCCACGCGTCTACGTCTTGTCTGCTAAATGATATGGCAAGTCTTGGGTGATAGACGTTTGTTTCATAGGAGCGAGCACAATTGATCAGATTTTGAAGATACTGGGATCTTTCATGGGGCGGAAGGTATAAGGGCAAGAATGTTCTATATTCTTTGTAGCCGGTCTCTTTGGCATGGGCCGCAAAGACATTTTTGGCTAACGTCAGATCCTCGGGAGTTGGCGGAAAAAGGGCAATCAAAAGATTGAACTTCGCCTGAAAGATATCGAACCTGTTAACGGCACCACAAATAAAATGGCGCTTAAACAGTTCAAAACCATCACTGTGATTCCACCACGCCTCGGGGTGGATCATTATGCCGGTGGCTTTTTTGTATTCCGATAAAAACCACTGAAACCTTGCGTCGTATTTTTTGGCCCTCTGAAAACTTTCTTTGAATAGGTCTTCAGCTGACAGGCAGCCATAAAGATGCAGGTGATTTTCATTGGTTAATATGGGCATTAATCTGAAACCTTGTGCCGTTGTATGCCGTCTCGCAACTCTTTTGCAAATATTTCAGCCACGTCCGAAGAGTT
>JBEIGW010000373.1:0-2661 GCA_040381655.1 Deltaproteobacteria bacterium | reverse complement strand
TGGCCAAGTCTTAAACATCTCCTCCCAAGTAGCGATGGCTTGATCAAATTGTCTTAAGGCTACTTGCAAGCGCGCCTTTTCTGCTGGCGAAAGCTTTTCGACCGCAACATTTTTAAAAAAGTGATCCATGCTAGGAGCGTGCCCTGGGTCAGGTAATTTCATGTGGCAGCTGACGCAGTTTTCTGACACCTGGTGTAGTAGGTATCTCGCCTCACTTGTCGCGCCACGATCATACCATTTGTAGATGTCTTTGATATCTCGGGACATTGATTTCGCGATGAAACCAAAGCTTCCATCGAATTTTTTAGTGTGGTCCACAAGGGCATTAGTACCGTCGCGCATGTTGCGAAGGTCAGTCAAGACACGCTCTCTGTTCTTTGGATCTGAGAATTCTGAGCCACTCATGCTGAGGGGGAGCACATCCGTCAAGCTTGAGAATAGCTGTGCCATGATGTTGCGCGTCGTGGCTTGTGTTTTCTCGTTGGGGGCTGCGGCCAAAGTTTGTTGACTAAGGCAGAATTGAGCCAACATGATTAGCGAGTAACTCGATATTTTCAAAAATATTGTTTTGCTGAGATAAATCTTCGCCATAAAGTCGGTTCCCTCTGCGCAATTATTTTTATACACCTACCAATCCCAGATTATAGCATATATTGAGCGTAACCATGCCGGCAAAGATAAATCATGAGCGAACTGGTAAGGATTGAGTGCAGAGACGCAGGTTGCTGCTTATCGCCCATTAAATTGAGTGTTTTTTATCAGATCACCAAGTCGGCTGTCGGCTCTCTTAGTCATGTTTAGATTGAGAACGTTCGTAACATTGATATGATCGCGGCGGATTTCCGATTTAGGAGGATTAAAATGTCAGCGTATGTTGTTTGGATGGACTCAGGGCGTGCAAAAATTTTTCACGTAAGACAAGGTGCAGTATCTGTGGCGAAAGCTCTGCGGCGCGATCGCGATCATCACACCGCTAATAAAGCTGATTCCAAACAAAAAGATAACCCAAGATTTTTTCAGGATGTGGCAGATCATTTGAGTGAATCCGATGATAGGGTTTTATTGGTCGGGCCTGGTGTATCCAAAAATCATTTTGTGACTTACCTCGAAGGGCATCACCAGAAAAATCTCGCCAATAGAATTGTTGGAACTGAGGCCATGGATCATCCAAGTGATGCACAGATCGTTGCCTTTGCACGCGAATATTTCCCAGACGGAACTGTGTAATTGAACGTTGGAGGTGTGTTATATGGATGTCTCTGCGAAAAAAATTTCTGAAGTCATGACCAAAATGCCTCGATGCATTGAGTCGCATCAGCCGCTTATGATGGCAGTCAAATGGATGAATGAGCTAAAAGTGCGACATTTGCCAGTGCGCGAAGCTGGTAAAATCGTCGGAATTGTAAGTGATCGAGATTTGGGATTGATGGCAGAGATGTCTGCCTCTGGCAAGGGAGATCATGACTGTAAAATAGAGGACGCCATGGTATCCGCCGTTTTGACGGTATTTGAAAGCCAAACTGTGAAGGAGGTAACCGAGAAAATGTTGGCCCACAGGGTTGGGTCAGCCGTTGTTACGGATAAGACTGGGTCTGTTACCGGGATTTTTACTGATACGGACGCGCTAAAAATTCTTAGTGGCACAAACTAGTTTTTCTGTTCCAGCAGACGAGTGATAAATTTGGCGATCTCAGTTTTGCTGCCAAGAACAGTCGGGCTTTTGTCGGAGGCTTGCTTCGTGAAAGCTAAAGCTTCATGCTTGGATGAACTCACGCTCGTCAGTTCATTGACGATAAGTGAATCCAAGTTGTATTTTTTAATGTAATCCGAAGCAATGGTTTCAGCCTGCTTCTTGCTGAGGCTAACTTCAAGTTTGAAGCCAATCTTGGTTCCGATTGGGATGTTTATTTTTTGGATGATTTTTGGAGTCGGTATGAAAGCGACGGTTAGATTTTCATGACCTGATTTTAGCTTGCCCATGGTTTTTTGGGATGGTTCATAGTCTAGAACCGATGCGCAAAAAATACCGGCGGAGAGCCCTGAACTCGCAGCTTGTTCACAATCACGTAACATTTCAGCTGTCGTAAGTACGCTCTGTAGTTTTCCAAAGACCCGTGGTTTGATTTCGCTTGGTCCAGCAACGACTGTGGTTGCGTAACCTTGTCTGTAAAGTTCTTCAGAAATAACAGATCCAAGTTTGCCGGATGAATAATTGGATATATAGCGCACATCGTCAATATATCCCCGCGTTGTTCCCATTGTAATAAGGACTGGGAGCTTTGGACGTTTGGGGTAATTGAAAAAATGAGCTATGTGGTCTGCGAGGGTTTCAGGTTCTGGAAATTTTTGTTTTCCTTCGTCTTCCCTTGGGCTCATAACGCTGACGTTGGCCCAAGATGCGATGGTTTCCAGGTGTTTTTGAATAGCTGGTGCTAACTTTAAACTATCATGCATGGCAGGCAAGATGGCGATTGGTTTTTTTTGTCCAAGAGCCGATGCTACGAGAGCTGTGCAATGCGAGTCAGTTGTGCCTCTCGCGATGTTGGTTAGCATGTTCGCCGAAGCGGGTGCAATAACCACCGCATCACCGGTGGCGATGTGACTGGCGCTACCAGAAAAGCCCATGATTGGGTCTTTACCTGCAGCCCAAGCAACTGCCAT
>JBEIGW010000372.1:0-2721 GCA_040381655.1 Deltaproteobacteria bacterium | reverse complement strand
TTGGGTAAAGAAAAACCTAAGGCCACCGGTAGCGGAGAAGAAGCCTGGGCAGAAAACCGTCGCGCAGATATCGTTTATTGATACCCATTATGAAACATAACCATCAAGCGTTATGCGCCGCCGTTATGGCGGCGCTTTTTAATGGTCTGCCTATTCAGGCCCACGCACACGTTGAAGACACAGATGCACGACGTGAAATTATTAAAATTCGTAAGCAAATTGAAGAATTAACCGCCAAGCTCGATGCCAGCGTCACTACTAAACTAGCGCCACTCAACACGCGAGTCGATGACAAAGCCGATAAAAAAAGCATCGTCGACATGATTGGCGAGATCGAAAAATTACGTAGTGACGTCGCCGCATTACGTGGTCAAGTTGAAGTGTTATCCAACGAGATCAACAATAGCCAGCGTCGCCAAAAAGATTTTTATAACGACTTAGATCAGCGACTACGAAAAATCGAGCCACAGAAATTAACTGTGGATGGTAAAGATGTCGAAGTCGATAAAGCTGAGCAAAAAGCTTTTGACGCTGGACTAGCGGAATTCAGAAGCGGCAATTTCGCCGCCTCACAACAATCATTCACTAGCTTCTTGCAGCGCTACCCTGATTCTGGCTACTTACCTCAGGCGTATTTTTGGCTAGGCAGCACACACTTTGCAAAACAAGAATGCGACAAAGCTATTCCTGCCTATCAGACCGTCGCCACTCGTTTTCCAACCAGTCAAAAGGCTCCAGAGGCCTTGTTAAATATCGCGAGTTGTCAGCTTGATCTCAAAGACAAGACTGCTGCACGCGATACACTCGATCAATTGATCAAGAAGTATCCCTCGTCGAGCGCAGCCAGCATGGGTAAAGAAAGGTTGACTGAATTAAAATGAATTCGATGAACTTTTGTTGAAATTAGAAACAACTGTTATGCACGAGTTGTTGCATTTGACAAAACTTTCAGCAATTGCGTATAATTTCGGTCTTTCGGGTCGTTAGCTCAGCTGGTAGAGCAGCGGACTTTTAATCCGTTGGTCGCAAGTTCGAATCTTGCACGACCTACCAAGAAAATCAATGGGTTAGCTTCGGCTAGCCCATTTTCAATTGTGCGGTTTTCAAATTCCGTTGCGGTACCGTTGCGGTAACGCCAAAATTCATCCCCCATCAGTAACCATCTTCACTGCAATTGCTACCGAACTTTTAATTCAGTACTTTATCGGCGTTTAGAAAGTACGATTATGGCTACCAAGAAAACTTCAACAACAGCAAATAATAAACTTAACAAGACGCGCGGAGGAAAGCGTGAGGGTGCTGGTAGAGAAAAGGTCTATACCCTGATGGAGAAAATGGCGATTTTTCTACGAATCGCCGAGATTCAAAAACAAACTGACTGCTCAAAAAATAAAGCAATTGAAATTATGCAAAGGAGCGGAGAATTACCCGCTCACTGCGTGTCAAATATCGGTAGATACACAGCTCCATCCCACCTTTCTAAGGAAATCCAGAAAATCTTGAAGGATGCTCCAGTAAGGGAAGGTATGATTAGTTTGATAGGTAACCCCACACAAGTCCGCACCAAAAAATCAAAAACATAACGTCTTTGATTTCTGTAACGCTTTATTGATTTCTGTAGTGCTTCCTTAGTAGATAGTCCGCAATGGATGTGGTGCAATCTGGTCAAATTAACTCGATCAGGATTACACGCAGATGGACAAACTTCACGACCACGGTTTTCTAAGGATATGGCACATCCTCGGAGACCCAACTGCAAAGCCCCCTATTTCACCGATCATCCCAGTGGGTCGCTCTACCTGGTGGGAAGGAGTACGAACTGGTCGTTTCCCACCCCCAGTAAAGCTTGGGCCTAGGACATCGGCGTGGCGCACCTCGGAAATTTTAGAGCTTGCAAAAGATCCTGACGCTTATTTCAAGCAGATGGAGAGTCATCCCAATAGTAAATTGCATGCATCTGGGCGCTGCCAAGATTTCAATGCAAATCAAAAAAAAGATGAGGAATAGCATGGGAAACACCTCTATTCATTTTGTCTCTGCCGGAAACTGGGACTTGTCCCAATTTCCTATAGCGGAAATCAAAGTCGCCTCTGAAAACAATCTTCTTTACGAACGATTTGCCTCGGCAAATGACGACGATCAGCGACTTATCCGATCCATACGAGAACATGGAATTCAAGAGCCTCTAGTTATCTCACAGGATGGAATTTTGCTCTCCGGGCATCGAAGACTGGCCTCTGCAAAAAGAATTGGATTAACTTTTGTTCCAGTTAGGATCAATCCAGTCATATTTGGTGCCCTATCTGGCAACGAAAAGCTAACCCTTCTACAGCTATATAACAACCAACGAGAGAAGACATTTGATGAAAGCGTAAGGGAGCGGCTTGTCAATATAAGCCCCACGGAAGCTCATAGAAATCTGAGCCGGGAACGTATAGCCAGACTGATCGCCGACGCACCGGTCAAAGCTAATGTACATCTCACAAAAGCTAAAGCACGCTACAGAATCACAACGAAACAATTTCTTTATGCCATGGTTAAAGTTGTTTTTGATAATGAGCAGTATTGGCCGCTTACTGACAGACGAGTGCACTATCTTCTATTAAACGATCCTCCACTAAGGCACGACAATAAGCCTGATTCAACCTATAAAAATGACGCACCCTGCTATAAGGCGCTCACAAACCTTATTACGCGCGCAAGATTAACCGGCGAAATTCC
>JBEIGW010000371.1:0-2723 GCA_040381655.1 Deltaproteobacteria bacterium | reverse complement strand
AATTCTGGACGAATTAGAATCTCTAATCACAAAGAACCCAGGGAAAATCGAATATTTGAATTGAGAGAATATACCCGCCTCGCTCACATATTAGTCTTTTTTCTTGAGGGCCTTGGTGACGGGTCTTTTTACAGTGTCTAAAAACGGTTGCTATCGGAGAGGGGTATTTCGTCTTTTTTCATAATGATATTAGATATTTGGGTTATTCTCGTGATTGGCCTGTTAATTGCTCGCCCTAGCCCGTTGTCTGAATTTTGCAAACCAACGTGAAGTGATGCCTCTGGGGGATGCCAACAATGAAATCGTTAAGCCTAGTAACTGCGCAAATGTCCTTGGTCTGTTTGATTTTTATCGTCTCCACGGCAAGTTGCTCTCAGGTATCACTCATGCGTCAAGGTGACGGCAAAGCTAGCCGTCTTTCCACGATCACCACAGGCGTTCAAAACGAACCAAGTGCACCAAGTCTCGAGTCACGTTTTGAATGTAAAGATCTCGGCAACGGTCGCTACCGTCCCTACTATCTCCAAGCTGTAGGCGGTGCCACAGAACTCCGGGATTTCAGCCAAACTCCTAAGGGTTTACTTGGACAACACCCCATGACCAGTCTTGAGGAGTGTTCAAAAGCCCTGGAAAACGCGAACCATAAATACGGCGTCATTTGTAGCCGCACAGGGCTTAACGGCTGGAAGCCCACGCTCTATACGGGCACCGTCCCGGGCCGGGCCGATTTTGGTTATCTGGGCGGATCATCGATCATGAAGTTTGAAGATTGTCTAAAGTCCACCGCTGCGTCATCAGAAAAAGGCGTATGCTACTGGGGCGGTTCAGCATGGTTTGCCGGCAGAATTGACCGTGAAGGTAAATCCTTGGCTGGCCCATTCCCAAGCGTGGATCGCTGTATTGAAGCCACAAAAGTTCAGTAAGAATCCTTACGTAAATCCACCCCGGGCTCCTAACGACTGACAAGTATCTAAACAGTGTCAGTTTTTAAACGGCCTGGGGATTTTTTATGCCTGTTTTTAGTCAATAATTTCGTGGGTTTAAAATTAGGGCTAGATTGGCGCACAACTTGCTGCATGATAAGGGATGAGACAAATTTAAGAGATCCTTGAGACGAAAAGTTAGACCCTGTTACGGGAGGTCAAAAAACTCATGAAATGGCGATGTAAATCAGGCACGACATATCTCACCATCACAGCAGCTTTTGTTTTATTATCCACGAGCTGTAAGCGCCAAATGGTGGATCCTGTTCAAGCTCGCAGTGGTGCCCGCTTGGCCTCCATCACAATGCCCATGCCTGATAAACTTAAGTCTCTTATCGGTCCTAATAAGATCAACGCATACAGCCTTTCCATCAAACCTGGAACCTGTGATAGTGGCGTTACCGGAACACAAATCGAAAAGATCGCGGAAGACTTGGATATTAACGGCGCCACACTTGCTAGCGAAACGATCAAACAAGGATGTGAATACACATTAGCTATTTCACTCGGCAAAGCAGACACTCAAAAAACGAAACTTGAAAAAATCTATCTAACCAATGACACCTCGGATAAGCGCACACAAATCGCAGCTGAACAAACGCGAACAAGCAAGATCAAAGTGACAGCTCTTGTATTCGTAACCGAGGCTGCAAGAAAAGACCTCGGCATCGATGATCAAGCTGTCGTCGTTCCATCAAGCAATGAAACTGATCTCGACATTAAAATCGATATCGGCGGAAATAGCACAAACCAGGGACAACAGCAGAGTGGCTCAACGACCCCACTTCCGGGCCAAAACAACCAGTCTCAAACGGGTGACTATGACTGGAAAGCTTTTGCAAAGCTTTCTGAAGTTCCCACATATCCTTTTAGCGGAAATGATTATGGTAGCGAGTTTTACCGCGATATTATGAATCACACCGCACCAAGAGATCGCTATCTAACGGACGTCTCATCCACCCAAGCCCATGAGTCGCTACACGGACTTCATGCCGCCATGCGCAACATCACGCGGGAAAAAGATGCTTTTTTCTATTACCGTGATGGGAAAGGTGTTTATGTCGCCGAACCAATTGAGAATGCTAAAGATATTAAAAACCACATCGGAGCAAGCTTTCGGCAAATGGCTGCCATGCGCTACAAGACCTACTTAATCGACCAAGTTGTTAGTTGGACTAACACACTTTACATCTTTGACGAATGGGATGCCTACATTGCTACGACTCGATCAGCAGTTGAAAGCTTTAGGGCTGGTAAATGGAATGCGGCCGGAAACTCTGATCCGATTGAGGGTATTGCTGATTTCATGTATTTCTGTTCGGCAGCGATCATCTCTATCAAAAACGTCGACGCCAATTATCTTGCCCAGAATACCCAATTTAAAGCTGGTTACGCCATGATCATGGAAGAAAGTATGAAGTGGGTCAATGAAGCGAGAAAAGAATCTATCTGGCAAAACTCAAAAGCTTGGGCGAAGGTTCAAAACCTTCAAACGGCAAGTGATGCTGCTCCGGTTAGAGCTGCTGTGAAGGAACTGATGGGAGCTGCTTGGACGCAGCGCGTGCTCGGGTTCTAGTAAACCCGATGTTTGTTGTGCCTCTATCCAGGATGTCAAAACCATCCTGTTTTCGAGGGTGATTGTTCTCCTTCTCTCTTTGGCGGCTGGTGGTAGAAAACCCCCAGCCGCCGCTTGTTTTTGAGAAGCGGCTGAAAAGTACTAGGACTCAAAGGATTCGGTTT
>JBEIGW010000370.1:0-2725 GCA_040381655.1 Deltaproteobacteria bacterium | reverse complement strand
GATTGCAAGTCGAGAAATTCGCCCAAATAAAACGATTCGAATCAGAGGAGTTGAAGGAGGTACGCCCATTATCAAAGCTCCGACTGACCTACCAAAAGCAACTCCTGACGAGATTACCGCAAGCTTTGCCGACAAAGGCCTTCGAACAGCAGTGCAGATTAGTTCGATTTTGGCAAAAAACGCCTTCATGGAATTTGAGAACATTGAAATTCAAGGAGGCGCTCAGTTAGAGTCCCCAGTCGAGGCTGCCGTATCAACTGAAGCTAAAACCATGTATCAGGTCTCACAAGATATGCCTGGAAAATTCGAGACAGGCATTTACGCAAGCACATCCTCACTAAAGCTCACCAACGTAAAACTTACTGGATTTTCCCACGTAGCCCTTCTCTTGGACCAATCAAGTCGCCTAGTCACAGCTAGTGCGGACGCAACACGGCCAGCGCTCGAAATCAACACGTCACGAGTTGGCATAAGAGCACAAGATGTAGACCGCATATTCTTCAGTAAAGACACAGAAATCATTGGTAATGGGGATATTCAAGACGGCGCTGGTGTTGATTTAGCGAGAACCATATCCGTTCGCTTTTTAGAAGAAGCAACCCTCAATATTAAAGACTTGGCTTACGGGATCATCGCAGACAAAACACTCATACAACCTGCGTCTGCCAAAGCTGGAATTGATATAGAGAACGTATTCACTGGCCTTCATTTGGTCAATTATTCTGAATTTATTTGGGAGCCAAAGCTATCCGAAACCAAAACATCCTATTTAAAAATTAAAAAATGCTATTTCGTCTGTATAGACACAGATAGCTCCGTCTTAAAGCTAATTAGCGAAGACGTGAACCCTGCTGAAACAACTAAAAAAAGACTCTTGCTTGAATTAGACACTCGACTTACAGGAGATGATCGTTATTCGGATAGACTACATTTTGGTCTGATGCGGGCAAGTAATAGTAGTACTGTTGACTTTTCATATCTGGATAATCAATGGTGCAGCGTTGGAAACAATAATAACTGTCAGAGCGACTCTGATTGTAATACTCGCGGCGATTTTTACGCGATGACTGTCGAAAGCAACTCACGTCTTGCATACAGTCGGTATAGCTATTTGTCAGTGGAGAATCCGATAAAATTCGACTGCGAGGACCATTTCGAACCAAGCGCGAAATACATAAGAAACTACGGGTATCTCCAACAAAAACAAAACAATACTTGCCCGGCTGGAACTTGGCCAAAAAATTCAAGGGGCTGCTATGCTAATTTAGGGCAAGCGGTTCAATACACGAAGAACCCAACCCAAGGTGAAGACGGCCGAAAAATACTCCCACCTGACAGCCTATTACCGTTTCAGTATCCGGACAAAAATTCTGTACTCATTACAAATGGTCCGTTTACGCAACCAACCGCCGGGGGCCAAGATCTTGCCGTAGACACCTCTGGATTTCAGACAATTACATCTGTAAAAGTTGATAACGTCTCTGCACCGATAGTGAGTTTTAATCCGAATTATAGCTCTGACAGGCAACGAGTGATCATCATACCGCCCCCACATAATGAGACCAGCAATCTGCTAATACATCAGCAGGCACTACTTGAGGTTACCGGTTTGTCTCTATCTAGCCCAAATACGCAAGTTACAGCTAAAAATAAAATAAGCTACTATAAGGAATGCCCCAAAAACTATTTCTCCGTTGCCGAAGACTCTGAAATTGGGACTCAATCATTCTGTATCATGCGATTTGAAGCGAAAGACCAATCATCGCGTACGATCTCTGAACCAGACGGATTACCAATTGTTAATGTCACAAGAGATCAAGCGAACGCGAAATGCCAAAGCATCAGCCCCTACTACCGCCTCATGTCAAATGTAGAGTGGCAGGCCATGGCAAGGAAGACAGAAACCTTACTGACAGGGCCACAGCAATGGTTGGCAAACTGGAATGACACAGACACTTTTATGCGAATGGGGCATTCCGATAATGATCCTCCGGCCCCTTTGACCGCGACGAACGAGATACCTGCGCCGTGCTTTAAAACTGAAGAGGGGCTCACTAACGAAGAAACCTGTGACCCCAGCCAGTGGCGCTATCTCAGAATATCCGACGATGCCAGAGTTTGGGACATCGCAGGCAACGTAGCTGAATGGGTATCAGATAACTACACGGTGACAGGCACACCAGATGCAGATTCCTACATCTCACAAATTACGGACTCCACTCTCAAGTCTAAATTTGGACCTGCGGGAGATTACTCCGGATATTCCGAATTCTATGCCGGTCTCGGCTACCTCAAGATCAACGCCCCCGCCGGCACCTACGGGATTGCCCGTGGTGGTAGCTATCTAGCCGGAGATAAGTCAGGTGTTTTTGCCGCAGACGCTACACTGGACCCAAGCCAAGGCCATCCACACGTCGGCTTTAGGTGCGTGGTGGTGCCGCCTGAGACGGTTCCATAAAAAGTCTAATGCTGCACAACCTCTTTGCTTAGAGCGCCGAACTTAGCGGTGCTCTCCTCAGTAAATACTAGTCCGTGGCGAAAACCAGTCTCGGACTTGCGCCCCCACTTTACCGTGGCATGCAAACCACGAAGCTCATGAAGAATCTTGCCATCGTCAGCTGACTTCACGACCAAATCAAGTGTAATTGTAACCTTGTTGCCGTAAAAATTGGCCAAATCGACGCAAATACCACCAGTGGAGTAATCCACCACGTGACCAGATTTG
>JBEIGW010000369.1:0-2754 GCA_040381655.1 Deltaproteobacteria bacterium | reverse complement strand
GCCGCCCTTTTTGCCACCGGCCACAGCCTGACCCGATGAGCCTGCAAATTCCTGCTGCCCGCAGCTGACCAGTGAGACCAGCATCAGATACACGAGTAGGAATGTTTTGAGCGGCATACGGGCACTCCAAGAGTGTAGACTTAGAGAAGATCGGCACAATAAGAAAGCCACTTAAGGGATTCCCGTTAATGGCTATATTTTGTAGTGAATACGGACAGTTATGACATACCGCTCTAGGCTCAAAAGAGCCGTGAAATCGACGCTTAAAACAAAATACGACACCTCAGTCCGTCCCCTCGGATTGTAATTCCTCGCGATCGGACAACCCTTCTAAAAATACTAAATTCGTCAGACTGTGTGGTTTTCATTTTTATAGGAACTCCACAAATCATGCACATCTCAATGCTAAGTTTCCTACTTTTACTAGCTAGCTGCGGAACCAAGGACGAAGACAAATCTCGAACCATGATTCGAGTCACCGGAGCCGATGGTATCGCTTTTGAAGGAGTGGTCGGCACTGTGGGTAGTTCATCGTCCGTCACCGGTGTTACGCCCCAAGAATTTCCGTTTGGCGACAAAGACCCCATCTCTGCTGTTATCCAAAAGTCTACTAAGGATGACTTGCGAGAACTCATTGTCGAATGCTGGTTCAACAGTACCGAACCAGAATCAACCGCGAAAACAGCCGTCGAGTATGGCGTCGCATCCGTCAGTTGCCGACCACTTCAATAAAATCCACGAATCAAACTCCGACGCCGGATTAGGTGTTTTAGGTCAGACATATCCATCTCGAGCACCTATGGCGGCTTTCCAAGTCACATGCTAGACTTCTCAGCTTAGAGAAAAGCTCATGTGACTTATGACGTATTGTGGAGATTTTTAAATGACTGACGTCTTTTTTGATCGCAACACACTCATCGACGATCGCACCTTGTCGGTCCTTGCATGGCTTCCGACCAAGAGCTTTCAAAAGCTCGCCTCACCTGATTTTTGGCCAAGGCTAACTGATAATCACATGATGAGGATTGCCGTCCTATTGGCTCAAAAAAGCTACGAAGAAGACGGCTGCCCCATTGGTGCCGTCGTCATGGATAACTCGTCTCGAATGATTCTTGGCAAGGGCCACAACACCCTCATTCAAGAAAACCATCCCTACAATCACGGCGAGACTTCTGCTATGCGTGATGCTGGGTCGATTGATTTTAATCGCACGACGGTGTTTACGACACTGACTCCTTGTAAAGTCTGCGCGACTCTCCTAGTGGAACGTGGCGTGGCGCGAGTAGTGATCGGTAACACACCGCACGCAGATAACAACGAGCGCTATCTCCGTGAAAGCGGCGTTGACGTCGTGAATTTAAACGACACAGCGGGTATTGCTCTCTATTCACGCTACTGCGCGGAAAAACCTGACCAGAATCTAATCGACTGGAAGGGTGTGGCGGCTCTTTCCAAAAAGAAACGCTAAAACGAACTATGCCAGCCTCACTAATTGATGCAATTGACGGGCTGTCCGCCCTGGCTCGGATCGGGCATGACGTCATTTGGGTTTACGTCTTGAATTTTTGTGAATGCAGCACCTTCGCCGACCGCCCGGCGCATCAGGTCAAGGCTTCGTGAACTGTAAAGATCGACGTACATGCTTGAACTGGTTGTTCCATCAGTGTAGTAGCTACCACCTGACAAAACCCCCACAATATCGAGACGATTATCACGCTTAATAAACATAGGCCCTCCAGAATCTCCTTGAAGGGTCTGACTATATTTCTTTGGCCCTTGAGGCTGTAACGTCTGGGGATCAAGGGCACGGTTGAAGGTGACGACCAGGTCTTTAGCGATACTTGAATTGGTGAGATAAAATCCAGTACCAAGTCGCTTTACACTGACGTCTCCTGTATCGGTGGGAGAGCTTTTACCAAAACCCACCATCATGGCCGGCGTAAACTGCGCAGGCCTTGCAATATCGGCCAAGCTTGGAATTGTCACGGCTGCCGAACTAAATGTTCGGTCTGCAAAAATCAACACCACAAAGTCGTTGGGGAAAAATTCCAAATTAGCAGTGGAAGTCGGTGACACACCGGCGTGGGATATCATTTTTTTAGGCGAGACAGATCTTCGTAATGCTTGCCCGGCTTCCTCGCGGGTGAGTCGGTTCGTCTGAATTACATAGATAGATCCCACGTCACTTCGCATACAGTGCAGAGCTGTCAGCACGGCATTGTGACCCACAATAGTCCCCGTGCATTTACCCATCATTCCGCCCGGCGTCCCAGAGAAGATAAGAACAGTGCTAGCAAAGTCGGTCGTCTCCGCGCCATCTTCGATATTCAGAGCACTTTGCGCGGTCGGTGGGGTGACTTCGCAGCTTTTTTGCTTCGATACCTCAAAGCCGCAGCTCATGGCAAAAAAACCCGTCGTCAAAATGGCAGCTAAAACTCTCAAAATAACAACCCCTTCCTCCGTAACTGTAAGGGGATCGACGTTTCGCCAAAGGACCTTGAGCTTGGCTAAATTATTGGATACTTACGGGATCTTACGACCCAAATCGCAGAGCCTCTAAATCCTCAAAAATAGCACTAATAAGGAGGCTTGACCCAAAAGACTAGGAGCATCAAGTGCACCATTGCCGATGCAGGCCAAATTGCTAGAAGTGTCCAAAATACAGGATCATTTAGCATCTCAAGCATAAGCCACCTTCCTCAGTTACGAGCACTTACTTCCGCGCGAAAACGCTTATGAGCGTTCGGTAGGAAT
>JBEIGW010000368.1:0-2760 GCA_040381655.1 Deltaproteobacteria bacterium | reverse complement strand
CATACGCTCGTTAAGCTTCGCTTAACTCACTTGGGATGACAGGACTGAAGTGCCATTCTCAACAAATACTCATTCAGTTTACGAAACAAAATTCATGAATGGAATACGAATCTTGTCTGCGTTCAGAAGCACGCGCCCCAAGCACCACCATTATGCCGGCAAGCCATCTCGCTGGCGTATTGACAGTTTTGAAATATCTTTCTGATGTCAATTGAGTAAATGATTTGGCGATAGCGCATTTTAAAGATCCTCCCGGGTTTCCGAAAAGGTTTGGACTACCAGAGCATCATCACACGAAGATTCCTACGGTTCAATACGTCAAGTTGGCGTGAGTCATCTTGCTTATGGAGGATTTATTTTTTACTTCCGTGTATGAGATCAAAGGACTCTGGCCACCGTCCGTCGTAAACATGTTTGGCATAATCGATCGCCAGATCTGTTCGACCAGATTTCGTTGAAATTTCTTCATCGAAGTAACCAAGCATGAAGTCTTCAGCCTCATCCCAGCGCTTTCCAAGAATCGCCGCGACTTGACCCAGCGGCAATGTCCGAATTAAATCATTTAAAATCGTGGACCAATGCACAGGGGTTACTCGCTTACTCTGGGATCGCAAGGTATTAATCTCTTCAATACAAGCATCACCGAGTAGCTTCAGTAGTTCTTTTTGAGTTTTTACAGAGCGCTTTGGCCAGTGCCGAACATGCCACTGCTTTGTTGACTCTAATGCCCAGTGAAGAGGGCCGCCTAGGCCGCGATCATGCCAACCTTTTTGTCCGATAAACTTGTATATCAGCTGTTCAGAGGCAGGCGAGTTGCGAGGATTTTCAAGAGTCTCACTCATGTCATAGCCTCCATCTCGAACCGGCTTGTATCTTTTAAGATCACCCAGGGCTTCGTTATGGAAAGAACCCGTAAGCGCACCAACCCCATGCTTTAAAAGAACCTTGACACCTTGAGTCCAGCCGCACCCTACAGCGTAATACATCGCAGTAAAGCAGTGACCATGGTTGTGCTCATCGGGATCAGATAATCTTGGCGCCCAGGCGCAAGCTATATCAAGTTTTGCACCTGCCTTAATCAAAAGCTCTAAGACATCAACATTTGCAACGTCAATGGCAAGCCCGACGGCTGTCTTGCCTCCAGGCCCACCCGTATGAACATTAACGCCGCGAGCTAAAAATTTCTGAACGGCGTCGATATCATTTGATTGTATTGCGTAAAAAAGTGCAGATATTTTCATCCATTCGGGGGCGTCATTTGATGTTATGGCCTCCTTGAGTTCTTTTTTGGCTGCACTCCTCAAAAGTTTCAAGATCGTGCCAGCGTCCCCCTTGCCGACTCCTAAAAGCTCTAGTAGGGCTTTTTGTCGATTAATATGAACGTTAAGCCTGCGAGTCATGTTTCCACACATGTCTGACAACGTCGGCTTTTTGATCCAAAGAACACCCTCACTGAACGTTTCCAACTCCTCGGCTGTCAGTATGCGGTCGCCATCCCTACGCTGGATGTTATCTATGTCATCCAATTCTTTTTTGAGTGCCCTTATCGCCTCCGTCAAAGCATCATTTTCCTCAGTTTTATCCTGTATGGGGATTCCCAAAAAACCGTCAGGAAAATCATACCGACGCTCCCCTATCCCAATCAGGCCTGGATTCGTTTCCACGAAAATATTTAAAATATGTGGCTCATACCTAGGCATCCGGTGAACGACGTACGTGGCCCGCCAAGTACCCGTGGAACCATCTGGAAACTGCACGTACCGCGTTACGTTGGCGCCGTGTTTAATAAGTTCAGCCACAGCAAAATCATCTTGATTTAAACACGCGATACTCAATGCCGTATAAAATTCGTAATAAAACTCAGCAGAAGAATCGTTGTGTGGGGTCGGTTCCACATACTTTTCCTCTACGAGAATATCATTAATGCCTACCGTTGCGGTCAAAACGGCCTGAACAAAATCTGGGCCACGCAACTGTTTAAGAGACTTCACAAGATCTGTGTGATGGTCGAGCTGTGGCGGCTCACCGTCTCTATTACTGAACACTATGGACCTCCCCAAAAAAACAACGTCCATTCATGTTAGCTCAATAGGATCGACGTTGATATGTCAACTTGGCGTATTGACTGCATTTTAATGTTAGTTATAAGTATAGCGTGAAACTTTTTCGCTCATGCATTTGTACACTGGGAGACCCGTCGATGTTTGACGTCACGAAACTCCGACTAAAACGTTTTTTCTACATCCTCTTTTTAATATCATTACCTAGCTTGGCAGAGGCTGCATCGTGTAAGACCGATCGCGACTGTCCGCGAAATTTCATCTGCGTTGAAACTTCAGGCAACACGGGCGTCTGCGTTGTGGATAATAATCGGCCATGCAGATCCAACGGAAACTGCCCCACAGGATGGAGCTGCATCGAAGGGACTTGTAGCAAGGGTGGCTCTGCTCAGTCCTGCACTCACAATGGCCAATGCAAAACCGGATACGTCTGTTGCAATAGTCGCTGCCGCTACAGCACATGTCCTAATAGATCTCTGGAACTTGAAGGTTTTTTAGGTGAGCAGCTGACAGATCCACCAAGTCATGATACGCAGGAAGGTCCCGTGCAATCCGAATCAAAAGAATCCGAGCCATATTTCGATCATTGATCGCTTTAACGAGGAGTTAAGCGCGTTGACTAATCAAGCCATGCTAGTCGTAGGCATATTATCAGCTTTAGGCGTGGGCTTTATGATCCCCAGAAAGCCAGCCGAGGAAT
>JBEIGW010000367.1:0-2769 GCA_040381655.1 Deltaproteobacteria bacterium | reverse complement strand
AGCCGTGAAGTCTCTTGAGGGACAGTCAAAGGCGAGCGCGCTAGCTCTTCTCATGAAGTCAACGATTGGTTATGCCAATCAAGTAGCAGCTGAGCCCGAATGGCGAGCATTGCTGTCATTTCAGAGTTTAGCGGAGCGTCTTCAGGAAAAAGGCATTTTTGACCTGGCTCTTACTGACCACAAAAAACTCGCCTCAGATCTGCGGACAATACTGTCAAGCCAGGAGTTTAGAGATCTTGTGAATCCAGACGTTCTGCGCATGCTTCAGCCCTTAAGTGGTAACGATCAAAACTTTGCACGCAACGTCAAAGAAGTTCAAAAAGCCGCCATCTCACTTGTGAATCTCGACGCTGAAGATTCGGACGTGTTTTTTAGGCCTGGCATCATCAATTTTTCAAAATTCATTGAGCTGATTGGCGGCGTTGCTGACTTCTACGCTGGCTACGGCCGCAGGCAAGCCGACATGGCAAGCTTTCTCAAAGATTGCTCCCTTGGCACCGACGATAAACTTTGGAGTGAACTTAGCACTATCAAAACGACCAACGGCACATGCGGCGAGCGTTTTACGGCCATGATTAAAGACTGGCGAGCCAACCGATCAGAAAACTTTAAACACCGCATCGATGATCGTCCTGGCCTCGCCACAAAAAGCATCATGATCACGTCGGTCGTAAAAGAACCGAGTGCTGTCAAGAAACTTCAAGACTATGAAAAGCTCTATAATGCCTCGAAGCCCCGCCGCATGGACTTTAACTTTGACGACGTCCGATTTGGATACTGGACGTCTCGTGGTCTAAAGCAAGATCTTGTGGAGGCTTGGGCAAGATCTAGTGATGACTCGAAGGCAAAGAAGTCAATTAGCCTTGGATCCAAAAGCACGTGGAGACAAATTCTTGAAAAATCTCCTCAAGAGCCGTCTCTTGGCAAGTACACTACGTTTGAAGGAAACGAACATTTGGCAGGCGCTGTATCGCTTGGCGGTTGGGCAGATCTTCATCCTGTGCAGATTTTGAAAGCTGCTGGCTGTCGGGACGCGATTTATCTAACACGACGAACGGATGAGACTGTCTTTATCTCCAAGGGCCCCCCATTTGAGGGACGAAAGCCTAGTGGCTTAGCCGAAATCCTTGGCATGGACCAAGCGGGGTTTGACGGTATTTATAGCCTCGATAATCCAAACAGCGCCTTCTCGTCCGCCCTTCGGTCTGCCGGCGGCGTGTGGTGTACCGACTGGAATAAATTTTCAGCTTTTGAACAGACCGGTATTGCCATGGACTCGTGGAATGCGCCGTTGATAACAAAAGAAGCAAAGCTAGCCGCGTTATCGGCTTCATCACTGCCGACGGGTAACATTCGTGGGTGCCAATAAGCGCTTGTTGACCCAGAAACGTTAGCGGCCAGCTACTGATGCAGTGTAGAATAAGGAATGGACGCGATAGCTAACCAAAAATTCGGCCAAATCAAGGGTACATCGGCTAAAGTGAGACATGGGCTACTTAACGTAGCCCTGTTTTTTACGCCCCTCGTATTCACTGGAACGACCCAAAATAATTTCGAATTGCCCAAGTGGTTATTTGCAGGGCTCATTCTATCATTTTTGTTTTTGAATCAGATTTTAGCAAAAGAGCCACTATCCATTCCAAAAGCGCCTAAATGGCTGGTCCTAGGATTGTGTGCCATTATCTGTTTGCAACTTATAAACATATTTACCAAAAATCCTCTGGTGTGGAGTGACTACCTCTACTATGTCGTGTTTTTTGTAGGTTACTTTTTATTTTTATACCAGGATCTTGTGGAAAATGGGCCTGATGCTCTTGCATCCTATGCACGCTCCCTTCTAACTAGCACTTTTATCATCGTTCCTGTTGGCATTTTGCAACTATGTGGCTATCCGGTGATAAAGACACACTTAGTCAGCTTCATCGAGGAAAACTACGCCTCGACTTTTGGCAACATTAACTACGCTGGCCAGTTTCTGGCCATCAGTTCTCTTTTCTTCCTGCTTGGTATTTCTGTGAGCAAATCCAAGTTATCTAGTAGGCTTTTTTTCTGTGGTGTTATCTCGGCTGTCACCTACTTTTCGTATCTCAACACCCGGTCGATTATAGTTGGTATGACGCTTGCGCTAGGCTGGCTTTTATGGCGACGATCAATTCTCGATAAAAAAATCTTGGGCAAGATCATCCTAGCTTGTCTGATTGTCATCCCCATCTCGAGATACGTGATAGCACAGATACCGAGGCCTTTTGCCGACGAATCAAGAATAACGAGCGCTCACATTCGCCTTGATATGTGGAGGGGCACTCTCAAAATGATTTCCGACCACCCGCTAGGAGTCGGTATCGATAACTTCAATTTCTCTTTTGTTCCGTACCGCTCAGATGTCCAACTGCAAGTCGGGGATAATGATAATATTCTAAATCCCCACAATGAATTTCTCGCCATGACCGCGGAGAGCGGCATCGCAACAATGCTTCTAATTTTTGGTTTATGCGCTTTTATAATCTTGCGCTTCATGAAGTCGAAGCCTGCATTTGACGCTGATGTGAGATACTCTGATTTCATCAAAGGCCTTATGATCCTCTACTTCGTCGAGATGGTCTTTCAATTTCCGCTTGATGGGCAGTGGAGTTTAATTGTTGGGTCATTGCTTATCAGTTTTGTCATGCTGACTAGTTTTGAGCAAAAAGCTCTGCCCGTGGGCCTTGTCAAACGCGCTTCTTTGGCCATCGGCCTATTTATGTTCTATTCGACTGTGATGTGGTATCT
>JBEIGW010000366.1:0-2823 GCA_040381655.1 Deltaproteobacteria bacterium | reverse complement strand
GGATGTGGCACTTAACGAAAAGCTTCAAGAACGAGACTTCCCGTTCTGTCAGCTAAAGGGCCAGGCCAATGTCTTGATTTTCCCAGATCTGACGAGTGCCAATATCGCTTATAAGATCTTTGCAGCTATCTCTGGAAGCACCGGCATTGGACCGGTACTCCTTGGACCACAGCATCCGGCATCAGTCATGGAACGCGGCAGCAACACGGAAGACATCTGCAACATGATCTACATGGTGGCAAATCGCTACGTGCAAAATCAGTGGCCAGACGCACGCTAAGTGACGAGCCGTTTGAAAAAATTCAGCGCTGACGTTTGGACTTTTCAGCCGCCCGCATGAATGCGTCACCCATAACACTGGATGTCGAGCTAGATCTAAGCTCAACGCCGCGGTGTTCGTCGGCTTCGACTTGGGCTTTCTCTAGTTGTTTTTTGCCCTCTTGCTCAACGTAGTCAGCCTCGAGCACTTTCATGGACAAACTGATCCGCCTTTGAATGCGGTCAATCCCCATGATCTTCACCTTAGTCTTGGCTCCGACTTGAACGATTTCTCCGGGTGTGTTCACCCGTTTTTTTGCACTCATCTCAGAAATGTGAATCAGACCTTCAACACCTGGTAAAATCTCTGCGAAAGCTCCAAATTGCATGAGCTTTGTCACTGTGACATCAACAATAGCACCGTTTTCAAGCTTCTCAACCGTAACGTCCCACGGATCACCTTCCACTTGTTTCATGGACGCTGAAACTTTGGGACGATCTCCGCTGGTGTCAATTTTAAGAATTTTGACTGTGACTTTTTGGCCGACGTCGACGACTGCGTGAGCAGACGCGGGGCGACTCCAGCTAAGTTCACTCATCGGCACCAGGGCATTAAGGCCTCCGCCAATATCGACGAATGCTCCAAAGCTCTCAATCTTAACCACAGTGGCCAGCACGGTGTCTCCCACCTGCAGTTTCGCAAGGACTTTCTCGCGTTCACCGGCTTGCTCCTCACGAAGAAGGGCTGCGCGTGACAAGACCACATCACGACCGGCAACTTTGATGACTTTAAACTTGAATGATTGACCGATAAACGCTGCAGCGGGCTTACCACTGATGACATCGATTTGAGAGAAGGGGCAGAAAGCTCTAGCACCTGGAAGCTCGACCGTGTAGCCACCTTTGTTCTCGCCTGTGACTTTACCCTCAACCGGCAGTCCCGAATTCATGGCGTCTCTTAGACTATCAAGGCCAGCGTTACGAGCTGATACAGAGGTCGCAAGCTCAATGCCATTACGCAAGGAACTAACGTATAGCGAATAGGTCTCGCCCACTTTAAAACGCTCGAGCTCTTCTTTGGACATAGCTTCCGTCGGAAGTACACCTTCGCTGCGCTGCCCCACGTCACAGACGATGCTGCCGTCGATTATTCCGATGACCTTCGCATCGACTTTGTCGCCCTGTTTTAACTGAGCAAATCCTCTGGCCGCCTCATGGGCAATCATATCCGCAAATTCATTGGCCTGATCTTGGGCCTCATCTGAATCCTCATCTACAAAAGGGTCGTGGCCAAGCTGCTCAAGAAATCGATGTTTTTTTGTCATGATAAAAACCTTCTTTTTTAAAGACGATCCCAATCGACTATTGGGGCTCAAGACTATACCGACTGCGAGGTGCAAGTTCCAGTTAGGTTTTTGGATCTTAGAGCCGTTTTTGGGCTATAAATAGGTACTCTTTGAGTATTTTTTGATCACAAGCCGGCGACACCCGCGGCTCAATTTAGAGAATCTCACAGTTTGATTTAAAAAGAACTCTAAGTTCCGAGTCGGTGATAGCAAACGGAGGTCCTGAGCCGGGATTGCCCGTCTCAGCAAAAGGAATCGATGCAAAAACACCTCCAGGCTTAAGACATGCCGTCATAACTTTTACATAATTGACTCTTAGATCACCGTTTAGGGCACACAGCATGGCGCGGTCAAATATGCCGCTATAGGTCGCTTCTTCTGACTTTGAAACATCCGTGACGTCACCGCACAGAAGTGTCAGTCCACTCAGTGAACCATAAAGACTTCTGGCTTCATCGATGGCCTTTGGCACGAGATCTTTGGCAACGACTTGTTTGATGCTGCCATGCTGAAGAAGTGCTTTGGCGTCGTGAGCACGGCCACAGCCCGGAATGAGCCACTTGCCGGCACACGATCCTGGTGCAAGCCTTCCAGACAGTTCTAAAAGCTCTTCGGTTAGCGGATGGGGGCCACTTAAATCCCAAGCCGTTTTGTTTTCCTGCCAGCGTTCGTGCCACATGGTCGTCATGATAGATACGTATTTCCCCGATGAAATTTTTAGTTATCCACACAATATGCGAAAATAATCCTAAACCAAATGCCATATTTGATATGGAGCTTCCAAATTGACTAGTACTTGGTGGGCATTTTTAACAACGGGGATTATCGCTGGTATTGCCTCCGGGCTTTTTGGAATCGGCGGCGGGCTTGTGATCATGCCGATTTTGGTTTTTGCGCTCAGGATGGATCAGCACGCTGCCGTGGGAACATCTCTCATTGCGCTGCTTCTGCCCGTAGGGATTTTTGCTGTCTGGAATTTTTGGCAAGCTGGAAAAATCACGACCGAGCATTTGCGCGGGGGACTTTGGATTGCGCTAGGGATTGCCGCCGGTGCGTACTTTGGAAGTCACCTAGCCATCGCGATGAATCCCGTGGTGCTGCGCAGAGCATTCGGCGTATTTCTACTCGTGGCAGCTGGTCGGATGCTGATTGGTTAAAACGCAAGATTGAGAACTGATGATCAAGAAGTGATGGTGGAGATAAGCGGAGTCGAACCGCT
>JBEIGW010000365.1:0-2840 GCA_040381655.1 Deltaproteobacteria bacterium | reverse complement strand
TAGTCGAGAAATTTCCTCGTAGAACTTGTTTTTCAGTAGGCGTACGGGCACAGTTTTTTTCATGCTAAGCATCGTTGACGTGGGTGTGGCCGAAACAATCGCCGTCTTAAAATTCTCGTGAGCTGAACTCTCGGTAGTCGCAGCGAAACGACTGCCGATTTGGACACCTGACGCGCCAAGCATCATAGCGGCCGCCATCTGCCTGCCGTCTGCAATACCACCTGCTGCAATCACAGGGATCTTAATCGCATCCACAACTTGGGGGATCAACACGAGGGTCGTTATTTCATCGCGGCCGTTATGACCACCCGCCTCAAAACCCTCAGCCACAACAGCGTCTACGCCTGCATCCTCGCACTTTTTGGCAAGGTCTGGCGTTGATGTCACGTGGACAACCGTGCAACCATTTGACTTTAGCATGCTCGTATATTTCTTGGGGCTTCCTGCAGATGTGAAGAAAATCTTAACCCCCAGCTCAAGGCAGACGGCTATCTGTTCTTCAATGCCGTGATACAAAAGAGGGAGGTTTACGCCGATTGGGTTTTTGGTCAGCCCTTGAGCTTTCAGGATGTGATGTCTTAGCAAGTCTGGCTTCATGGAGCCAGCTCCGATCAAACCAAGGGCTCCTGCGTTGGCGGCACCTGCGGCAAGTTTGCCGCCGGATACCCAAACCATTCCGGCCTGGACAATCGGAGTTTTAGTTCCAAAAAGTTTAGTGATGCGGTTTCCAGCAAAGTTTGGGGCCGTCATGACTGCTACCTTCTTAAGTCTCAATAATAGCTCTCTAGAGTACGCAATTACGCGGCTCAAACTCAACAGGGAAATGACTTTTTTGCCGTTTCCTCATACTAGTACTGCTTCAGTGAGGTTCAATAACCACATCCGATATATTTTCCAGGCGAAGCTCCTGACCTTTCATGGGAATATCACGCTGAATCGCCACCAGCTCACCTCGATTCATTTGAGGGTATTTTTTAAAAATCTTTTTTTGCCAGGATAGAAATTCCCGCCTATCGCTCCGGCAAACAAGCTGCTTTGCGTATCCTTTAAATTCCTGCATGTCGCCTGTGATCCTCGCCCTAGCATAGCCGTTCGTAGGCGGGGGCGTTTTTTTAAACATCATCCACGCACATGGAAGCGTCCCGTTTTTCATAGGGAGGTGATCTTCGATCGCCTTCAGCCAATTGGGCTGATCCCACAAAAATCTGTCATGGCACCAATCTCTTTCACCTGACACTAACAGAGGGCAATCCATAGCGTGAGTGCATGGACCCCAAACATACCATCCTTGCTCCATAAGTGATGACCTAAGTGCCTGGAGGCGCCTTGCATCGTCGCGAGTTGATGGCTCAATAATCATGAGACCATCACAATTTGCGACCCAAGAGGGCAATTGTGAGAGCTCCGTAAAAGAATATGAGAATATGGCTAACGTATTAGGGTTAATGCCCGAAGCTTCGCCGCTGGTCTGCCACGACAGCCTTGTCAAAGAGTCCTCAGCAAGCTCTCGGTGCATCGAAACCGCTTCAAGACCTCTTTCCATGCACAAACCCGTCTTGAGAGACAAGCCTGCCGCATCGAATGCGCAAGACACACTGCCAAGCCCACTTCCGAAGTCTATGTAGTGCTCAAATCCATCAAAAAAATTAACCTGTTGACCGCGCCTGATGACGCCCGCGACCCGCCACCAATTGAGTGGCATAAAGTAAGTCAAATATGCAGTTTGGGCCCAAATCTCATGCCAAGGTGTAGACTTTTCCGGGTGCTTCAAATAGAAGTCGGACAGCCGTTTGACCGCGGCTGCAATGGCTCTTGAATCAGCGGGGTCTACACCAACACGGGCTAGTAAAGTCAGCTGCTTAGCTCTTAACACGTCAGGAAATATCGGGGCATCCATCGATGAAACCTTTATCAAACAAAAACCCTCGTGACGACTTCGCTGCGCGATGCATCGCCCACTGGACTAAAGAGCGTCTAACGAAGCTTGTCGGCCAACACAAGTACCACGTTCTTCCAACGAACGCACCCCTACTTCTAAGGACTCTGGGCCTTTTAAATAGCGACGCATCTATGTCGGCTGACAGCACCAGAAAATTCATCCAGATCAATCATTTACTGACGCAGTTCAAGCCATTTTTAGAGGATCTAAATCAGCGCCACAAGAGAGTTCGCATCCTCGACGCAGGCTGTGGCAGCTCGTTTTTAACGTTCATTCTGGCTTGGGCCTACAAGGAGCTATGGAAGCATGACGCGCTCCTCATCGGCGTTGATACGAATGAAAACCTGATCAATAAGAACAAAACCTCAGCGGCCAGCATGAGTATCGATCATCTTATTAAATTTTCGAAAAGCACTATCTCAGACATCAACTGGATGAACCTACTTGCAGAATTTAGTGAAGATGTCCCGGACGATCCAAAGAAATCAAGACCGCACGCCGTCGTCGCACTCCATGCTTGCGACACAGCGACTGATGATGCCATCGCACTTGGCATCCAGCTTCAAGCTGACTTTATTGCCGTAGCACCGTGCTGTCAGGCCGAGCTCGCAAGGCAGTGGAAGGATCTCGGAGATAAAAAGCTCGAACACCCACTAAGTCCAGCCTTCAAAAATCCGCATCTTCGCAGGGAACTAGCCGCCCACTTCACAGACCTCGCTCGCGTTCTAATACTAAGGGGACACGGCTACGAGGTCACAACGACGGAATTTACCATGAGTCACGCTACGCCCAAAAATACGCTCATCCTGGCCGTCCGAAGAGGTGCCTTTTTGGCACAGGCTCAGGAAGACTACCAAAAGCTGACGACTTGGCTTGGGGGCTACCAAATTTCACTAGCATC
>JBEIGW010000364.1:0-2853 GCA_040381655.1 Deltaproteobacteria bacterium | reverse complement strand
TGCAGTGTAGTTCTTGGTCGATACTGAACCAGCACCGATTAAGGCGAGTGTACTACCGAACGCGCTATTTTCTGCGAAGTAAGCCTGCTGCATGGTATCTATGTTTTTCAACAAGGACTTGGCCTCACTCTGTTTGGCCTTCGCAGTAAACTGCTGCAATTTCGGCACCGCAATCGCTGCCAAAATTCCAATGATGCCTACTACAACCATGAGCTCCACCAAGCTGAAGCCCGCCTGTTTCATACCTTTGAACTTCATAAATCCTCCTAAAATAGCCCACGACGGTGGTGCTCTTACTGTTGGATTCGGTCAGGTCTTAAAAAACTTTAGCGATGGGGGCACATAAAAATACAACCCCCTGAAATCATAGTGATAACATGGGGGGGCGTTTGTTAAATGCTAGTGGGAATACTCGGTTATTAGGACCGGCCGTCTGCTTTTAAGCATCGAATGGAAGGGCAGTTGGCCAATGGCAAAGGGCTTTCGTCTCCAGGTGCGGTGCCGTCCAAAGACCAGAAGATCGGCTTTAGTCTCAGCTGCAAGGTTTAAAATTCCGTCAACCGGGTCACCATGAGTCAGTTTGATCTCCACTTTTCCGCCGCGGGCTTCCACAAGATGCTTTCGTCCGGGAGCTCTTTGACGAAGTTTGTCTTCCATGGAGTTCACAGCCGCCTTCCAAACCGTATCAAGATCGACAGCTCCCTCAGGCGTATGCGCAGCAGCGGCTGCAGAAACGATCGCTTCTTTGAGGCTCTCTTTTGTCATTTGATTCACGTGAGCGTGAACTAAATCCGTGGTACCAAGAGCCGCTACAAATTCGTACGCTACGATGACGCCGCTGTCGCTTTCAGGTTTTAAGTCATCGGCGAGGACTGCCTTAAGATTTTTTGTATCCCAATGTCCTGCTGCACCTTCAGGTAGAACCATGACAGGGCATGGCGGATCAGCCATTAAAGCAAGGACGGTCGATAGGCCTCGGGGCACGTATTTATAGTCTTCCGCAGCACCACCAATCACAATAAGTGCCGCATGCGTGGTTAGTGCATGGGCGCGAATGGCCTCGGCAGGGTATCCCAGTAAAACATGACTTTGGACATCAAAGCCCGGCAGATTTTCTTTAACGAGTTTTTGCAAACGCTCTTTAGCAACGTCCATGGTTTCATTTTCGACACTGGTGACGAGGCCGCCCATGGGTCCACCCAGCATCATCTCTGTAGGCCAAGAGCGTCCCACCCAGTATTCACTGACGTGGACGACAGAAAGTCCCATCCCGGTTCGTTTTGCGATTTGCCCGGCAGCTTTGAGTAAGGCGCTACTGGAGGCGTCAAGATTGACAGGTACAAGAATCTTGCTTTTTGGGTTCATGAATCGTTTGGTCATAGCGAGTTACCCCTAAGAAGATAGACGTCCAAAAGCCTTCTGCATTTAAGCAAACTGACCGGATTCCTGCAGCAGGAATACTATGAGATCTCAGAGGAGTGTTTACTTCGTTGACAGTTCAACCAGGATGGGTCAGAGAGTTTGTAAATTTAGTTAATAATTTCAATAATTTACATCGCATAATGAACCCTGATGGATTGGCAGGACTCTTGCAGATTAAGGGTGTCTTAAAGACGCCACAGTCCAGTTGGCTGACTAGGTTGTCTCGACGGAATTCTAGAGGAGACCATCATGAGGCGTGTGATCCGATTAACGGTTGTAACAATGGCTGCGTTTCTATGTTCCAGCTTTGCTGCGAGAGCCCAGGACTCGGCCGCTACGCCTGAGACTAAGCCTCAAGAATCAAAACCCAACTCTGAAGCTAAACCTAGCGCTGACGCAAAACCTAACGTGAAAGTCGTTCAGGCGAAAGATTTCTGCGCACGCTTAACAAACGCCATGACAACACTCGGTAATCAGTTGTCGAGTGATCGCCGTGAAGCCGTGAGGATTGGTGGCAAAGCATCTGCAGCCATCATATCGCAGTTAAAAAAGGGAAGCATGATGCCTTATATGGATACGCAGACGTTCACCGCAAGTAAGGTCGCCGAAACTGACAAAAAATGGTTTAGTCTCTCTGAAGTCTTACTGAGCTCTCTCGGTACGTTACCTAAAAATGTTTTGCTCGTAGATAATTTGAATGATTTAAATCTGACATCTCAGGCGATGCCAGGCTCGCAGTTTCTTGTGTTAGCAAAGTCAATTGGCGACATGACCCCCGAACGCGCCAAAACGATCGCACAAACAGCTCAGGCTCTCGGAATCCAAATCAATATCATCTGGGTCAATGCTAGCCGTGATGGTAAAGATGTTCGCGCAGCCCAGGGGCTTGCATTTATGTCGGCCCTCACGGGTGGATCCTTTCTTGATTTAAGCCTGGATGGGTCTTGTGGTCAGACCTGATTAGAACTAAGCTTTCCCTCGAAGAGTTTTAAAGAGTCGATCTAGGAACCGAGGGAGAGCTCCTACCGTGTTCTATTTCGTAAAGTCTTGTTGCCTGCGCCGTCTGACTAGCCTGATCGTGGTCACGCTATGCGTTTTTACGACAACCGTATTCGCTGGCCAGGACGGAAAATCCCTGTCGATTGTGGCCGATGAGTGGTGTCCGTTTAATTGCTCAAAAGACAGTCTAGATCAAGGTTTTGTCATCGATATGACCAAAGACATTCTTGGAGCTGCTGGCTTTAATATTGACTACAGCACGCAGGCTTGGACGTCTGCACTTGATGATGTGAAGGCAGGCCGCAGGGATGCGATTGTTGGTGCAAGTCGGGAAGAGGCCCAGGGACTGATTATGGTCGAGGAGCCATTTGGTGAGCATAAAAACTGCTTTTATACTAGGCTGGCTGATCCATTCGTTTATAGTTCCGTCGA
>JBEIGW010000363.1:0-2859 GCA_040381655.1 Deltaproteobacteria bacterium | reverse complement strand
GTCATGATTGGAAGTCTATTTGCCGGCACTGACGAGGCACCTGGCGAACTCATTATTTATCAGGGTAAAACCTATAAGAGCTACCGCGGCATGGGCAGCATCGGTGCCATGAGCCTTGGTAGTAAGGACCGCTACTTCCAATCTGGCATCAACGATCAAGGAAAACTCGTACCGGAGGGAATTGAAGGCCGAGTGGCCTACAAAGGCCCACTTGCCCAGCAGATCTATCAGCTGGTTGGAGGCATTAGAAGTGCCATGGGCTACACCGGTTCAAAGACGATTTATGACCTTCAAACTAGAACGGAATTTGTTCGCATCTCAAATGCAGGACTTCGTGAAAGCCATGTCCATGATGTCTATATCACGCGTGAAGCACCTAATTACAAAACTGACATATAAAGCCTGAAAGTAATTTAAATGACTCATCCCAAAGCCTTCGAAAGACCCGTTAACAAAGGGATTCTTGTTCTGGACTACGGATCTCAATACACGCTTCTTATCGCCAGGCGCCTTCGGGAAATAGGAAGTTACAGTGAGATCATCGACGGCAGATCAAGCGCGCCACCTCCGGGCTTTGAGATCAAAGGCATCATCCTATCAGGCGGCCCAGATTCTGTTTACGAGGCAGGAAGCCGCAGTTTACCGTCATGGGTCATGAACCTTAAGGTTCCAGTCTTAGGAATCTGCTACGGCATGCAGCTCTTGGTGGAGACTGCGGGAGGTAAAGTCCGGGCTGGAACAAAGCGCGAGTACGGTAAAGCCGTCATGTATCCAAAGCGAACGTCATCACCGGCATCTCTGCTTTTTGGTGGGGCTAATCACCAGACCGTTTGGATGAGCCACGGCGATGATATTGGCGAAATACCGGCCTCCTATGAGCTCGCCGGTGAAACTGATGACCATGTGGTTGCAGCTATCACTCACAAGACACTGCCCATTGCCGGCCTCCAATACCACCCGGAGGTTGCTCATAGTGACCAAGGCAAAGAACTTCTTAAAGCATTCGCCAAAAACCTTTGTCACATGGAACTTGATTGGGACGGCAAAGCCCGCACTGACGCATTGTGTCGGTATATTCAAGAGACGGTGGGTGCAGGGCATGTTTTGGTGGCCTGTAGCGGCGGTGTGGATTCAACGGTCACTGCGGCCTTGTTACAAAAAGCTCTGGGCCCTGAACGCGTGACGGCTGTGTTCTGTGACACCGGTTTACTTAGAAAAAACGAGGTGGACTGGGTTTCAGACAAGCTTAAAGTTCTTGGTCTTAGGCACATTGAAGTCCTAAGGTCTGCGCCAAGATTTTTTGAAGCTTTGATAGGTATCACTGACCCAGAGGAAAAGCGAAAGATCATCGGACGGCTGTTTATTGAAGAATTTGAGTCTTTTGCAAAAAAGCACCCAGAATTTACACATCTTGGTCAAGGAACTCTCTATCCTGACGTCATTGAGTCCGCTGGCCACGGTGCAGGCGCAAAAGTGATTAAGAGCCACCACAACGTGGGAGGGCTTCCGGAAAAGCTGCATCTAAAGCTCGTGGAGCCCTTTAGGTGGCTATTTAAGGATGAAGTTCGATCCATAGGGCTAGAATTAGGCCTTCCGAAGGAACTCATCGAGAGGCATCCATTCCCAGGGCCAGGTCTGGCCGTTAGGATCCTGGGTGATATCACGTCAGACAAAGTAAAAATCCTCCAAGAGGCCGACGATATCTTCATCTCTGCTCTCAAAGAGGATGGTCTCTACCATGTTCCCTGGCAAGCGTTTGCAGTCCTACTTCCCGTCAAATCAGTGGGCGTCATGGGTGATAACCGCACCTACCAGCAAACCATCGCCTTAAGAGCCGTCACAAGCAGTGACGGCATGACAGCTGGTGTTGCCGATCTGCCGTTGAGTTTTCTGACGAAAGTCTCAGACCGGATCATCAGAAGAGTCCACGGCATCAACCGAGTGGTCTACGACATTACCACCAAGCCCCCTGCGACGATCGAATGGGAATGATTGAATCGCCGGTTCAATAATTAGTTAAGAGACAAATTATTTTCAAAGCGGCGCACACCAAAAACATTTGCGGCAATTGCCCCAGCCTCCTCGATATCTGACTGGCTGCCAGCTTTGCCACTAATTTTAACGTCACTGTCTTTGACGTAAATTTTAAGATCGTGCAATTTGATTTGGGGATGCCTCGCTAGGGCATTCTTAATTCCGTGTTCGATTTCAGTATCTTTGGGCTGCCAGCCCGCATGTCCATGACGCTCTAGTGTTTGCATAGTCACCTCCTATTTTCTCAAAGAAGCCTGCATTTTCTGTTCCCAAACAACCCGTTACAGCACCCTATTCGCAAATTCCATTCCTATTAGGCAAGATTCTGACTAAAGCACTAGTTACATGTTAAAATTTGGTAAACAAAAATCTAGGGATTAACCAAATGTATCTAGCACAATGCACGTCTTGCGCCGTCGAACAGTCATTTGAGTGGAAACCCGGAGTACAGTGCTTTGACTGCAGCGGCGCCTGCCAAGGCGCCATGATATGTCCCGATTGTCTCGAACCAAAAAGATCCGATGACCTTGTGGCGCTCATCAAAACAAACCCTAAAGCTTGCCCGACATGCTCGTCGCCCTACCCTCAACTAAATGACTGGAAGAGAGCAAGACTGATCAGTAAGTGCTATAGTGGCGCTAAGAACATCTCGTGGGATCAAAAATACAGTAAGCTTTTTGTTGATCACAGAGAGACATTCACTGAAGGGACGGAATCCTTTGCTGGCCAGATTGATCAATTAAAGGTTGAGTTTTCTCACCTAGACCAATTAAAACCACTTTTTAAGACGCAGTTTTACAGATATGGATTCACCAATAAATTACT
>JBEIGW010000362.1:0-2889 GCA_040381655.1 Deltaproteobacteria bacterium | reverse complement strand
GGTCTTCAAATTATCGGCTTAACAGAGGCGCGATATATTCCATTTTCCTACGTGATCATTGTTGGTTGCGTTGAAGGATCTTTTCCGCAATCACTGCCTGTGGATAGTCTCGTTGACAATGCACTGCGCGAAAGCGTAGGAATTCCAGGTTGGAGTGACCTTGAAGCCCTTGAAGACACCACGTTCCATCTTCTCACGAACCGCGTCTCAAACGTTGACCTAAGCTATCCGCGATCTGACGGTGAAGCCCCGCAAGTTAGGTCGAGATGGATTGAATTGCTTCAAAGTCAAATACCGATTCATGAAGCAGGGCCAAACGACGGCGAAATTTGGCTAGGCTGCAGCAAAGATCCACCTGAGTCTTACGCTAAACCAGATTCCGCCCATGAGGGCCTATCCGACAATCCGGAAGATCTACTAAAGCAAACGTCCGCCTCAAAACTAAAAAGTCTTCTATGGTGCCCTTATCGATATCTGCTAGAAATGCGCCGCATCGAAACGGTCGAGTTACCCGAAGACCGCAAACCTCTGCTCGTCGGAAAGATCCTGCACGAGGTTCTTGAAACATTCTTTAGAGATGAAGACGTACCAGGAATTAGTCCTGCCCTTGAGCTAAGACACTGTCCTAGGCCTGGACCTGACTTTGTGGACTGGGCCGTTATGCGGCTGGAAGCCATCACTACCGCACTGATCCCTTCTGAGCTTAGACGGTCAGAAGACTTTCAGCAAATGCTCGGCAAGGGGTGGTTGGATGTAGCAAAGTTTTGGGGCCAGTTGCTTGAGAGCGGATTTAGTATTAACTCAGTTGAAACAGAGCTCTCGATCGGCAAGGCAAAACCTGCTGACGTTTCGATATCGGGACTCGACGTTGAACTGCGAGGATCCATCGATGCCGTGCACCGCTCAGGAGACTTTGCAGTGCTCGTAGATTACAAAACCTCGAGCGTTCCAAATAAACGCCTTATTGCAGTTGGGCTAGAGCCCCAACTACCCCTTTATGCTGAGGCATTTTCTCAGTCCAAAGTGGACCGGGATGCTGTACACACCACTGATCAAAAGAATATGGCGGCCATCTATTTTAATCTCAGAGACGGCAAGCCCACCGTGGCGGCAGTCGGTGAGGCTATAAAGCCTTTACTGCAATCCAGTGGCATTATCGGGCGCAATGCCCGGCCAGATGATCTGGAGGAGGTTGTCGGAGCGGTACGGAACCAATGGTCGGCTAGACTTGATTCCATACGAGCGTCCCAACGCTTTGAGGCAGACCCTTCAGATTGCGACTACTGTCCATTTGACGGGATTTGCCGTAAGGACGACCCTCGCTACAAGGATGCGATCGCAGCGCAAGTGAAGGCAGGCAAGCTCTAATGTGTCCAACAACGAACACTGAACATAAGCCTTATAACCCCTGGAACAGCTACATTGTCGAGGCCTCGGCCGGCAGTGGCAAAACATGGCAGCTGAGTCGCAGATTTTTAGCGCTCGTCATTGCTGGGGCTGACCCTACGTCAATATTGACGGTAACGTTCACCCGCAAAGCGGCTAATGAAATGCGAGAACGCATCGTCAGAGATGCGTTAGGTCTTGTAAGCTCAAAAGAGGAGTTTGCTGCATTCTATCGCGATGTCTTAAGTTTTTGTCCCCCGACTCTCAAACACCTTGTTAGAACACCTGAGCAAACCACGGCCGCCATCCTTGAAAAAACGCAATCACTGAAAATAACGACCATAGATTCAATCTTTTTGCAGTGGTGCAGACGTTATCCCGTTGAAACTAGTGTGGATCTAGCAGGACACGTGCTGCAGTCGCCGTTTTCGCTCATGTCAGCATTAGAGGAGAGTCGTCTTTACCACACAGCTTGGTCACAAGTTCTAGCGGCCAGCAAAGATGACCGTGAAAATAAGGAATTGATGCGGTCACTTGTTTTGAATGCACCAAATGGTAAAATTCGGTCGCTTTTATCTGCAATTTCAACACTCACCGATAACGAAACATTAGCGTGGTACATCTCGCTAACTTCAGATTCCAGTCCATTAAAATCATTCACTCAATCAAGCAACGCCGAAAGTCCAGAGGAGTTTATAACAAACAACGCCAACTTGTTTCTCACTGTTATTAATCTCGCCAGTAACCTTGAAAAACGACAGATGGGCGCGGCTGCTATCGCAGAAAAAAACTTCAAAGGACTTGTAACAAATGCCATTGTGAATTCCAGCGGTGATAGTTTGAATGGCACTACTTTTTCCAAAGCAAGAAAAGCAAACGATTCAAATTTCATCGCTTTGAGTGAAAAACTACAAGCATGGTCTGATCAACAGAAAATTAATGATCTCAATGGTACGGGTCAACTTCTATGGTCATTATTTTGTGCCAGAATGAACTATGCGCACAGATTGAAATCAGAATCGCAGGTTGGATCATTCTCAGACGCCGTCAAGGGCGTAAGCTTACTGGCTTGTAACAAAGATTTCTTAGGTGCAAGGTCCATGGCTTGGTCCAATCTTCATCATCTCATGCTGGATGAATTCCAAGATACTAGCCGGCTTCAGTGGCTGATTTTTGAAAAGCTAGCTGAAGAGCTGCTGAGCGGTGATTCAAGTGATCGTCACCAAGGTCCAAAAGCTAGTGTATTTATCGTCGGCGACAAAAAACAGTCTATTTACAGATTTCGCGAGGCTGATCCCGAGATTTTGGATCTAGCAAAGCTTCGGCTCGAGCGTTTTGGCGTGCACTCCACCATGCTTCGCTCAAGTTATCGCAGCTCAAAACTCGTGCTAGATTTTGTGAATGAGGCATTTCGCGATAATACCCTCATACCAGATTTTCCTCAGCATACCTCAGCGGCCGATATTCGATATGGCTCGTTATGCTTCTATGAACTATCTAACG
>JBEIGW010000361.1:0-2889 GCA_040381655.1 Deltaproteobacteria bacterium | reverse complement strand
CAACATTAGTTCATAAATTTTTCTGTTTCAACTAGACCGTTTTTCATCATACATCCTTGTGTTCACAAGTGTGCTTTTCGTTTTGAAAATAAATATTTTTTTTCGTCGTCGCTACAGGATCATAGATACATCTGAAACTGCAAGTCTCCCCCGCCCCATGGCAATTCCCAGTCCTACTCCAAAGATAATGGCCGATGGATATAATCGCCTATTCAAAAAGTAAGCTACTCTGCGCGTCACGGGGCGTGGCTCCCAATGCTTTTAGGTGCGCTATGGACTTTGCTCGCAAAGCTGCTTTGGCTTGGGCAAACTTTGTAGTGCAAGGTCCTACTAATAAACGAACCCGCCCAGCCCACGATAAATCTAGCGACTCGACCACGCCACTGCCTAATTCCTTGGTCCCGCAAGCCATCAACGGGTAGCGCGCCAGCTGCGTATTGCCTACCGTGGGGGTCACAATCCCGTGTCATACATGGGGCAAAGTTCTTGAATGCCCCATCATCCTTAAACTGGCGCACATCGCTTATGGAAAAAACGATAGGGGGATTGCGTTTTTTCCATAACCAATGTAATGTCTTTTTATGGCCCATTTACGGACAAGATTTGTAACCCGGCACCTCGAAGACGCTTTGGCATTCTCGCCGCTGGTGGGCGTTCTTGGACAGCGCCAGGTTGGTAAAACGACGTTAGTGGAAAGTCTCGTTAAGAGTCATTACGTCTCATTTGATGACGACTCCACGAAGATCGCCGCGGAGATGGCGCCAAAACAATTTCTTGAGCAATTTAACACCCTGTCCGCTATTGATGAGTGTCAAAAGGTACCAAGTATTTTTCCGGCTCTCAAACTTCGAGTCCAAAAAGATAAACGACCTGGGCAGTTTCTGCTGACTGGCAGCGTTCGCTTTACATCGAGGAAGGCTATTCAAGAATCGCTCACCGGGCGGGTATATAACATTGAGATTTTGCCACTATCGGTAGCGGAAATGTATCAAAAACCATGCTCGGACTTCATCAAATGGCCTAAATTGTCGATCCCCGCATTAACCGAATATATCACTGGCCGAACCTCTTGGTTTAACCAAGCCAAAATGAATTTATATCTTTCACACGGAGGACTCCCGGGTATTTGTTTTTTGCGAAAGGATTCTCATCGTAACGCGAAATTTGCCGCGCAAATTCAGACACTTCTACAGCGTGATATTCGTCTTGTTTTTGAAACCACAACACCATACCAAAATTTGTTATTGCTATTGCGCTTCATTTCGCGCAATCAAGGTGGAAAATTCGTGCTTAAGGACGCGAGTCGGTTCAGTGGTATCTCTGAGATTACTGTTAAGAAAACTATATTTGCCTTTGAGTCACTTTTTCTGATTCGTCGTTTTCGTGGGTCTGGTGATGTGGTGGCCGATCGATTTTACTTTGAGGATCAAGGCATGGCGCGATATCTAAGCAAAGAGTCCGTGAGTTCTGACGGACACTTATTCGCTTACAGCCAACTATTTTCCTCAGCGCACTATGGGCACATGAATCAAATGGAGCTAACGTATTTTGAGACAAAAGGTGGCGCGAAAGTGCCGTTCGTTTTCAACATTCGGGAAAAGACATATGGGTTCTTGCTTAACGAATCGGAGGCACTGACCCAAAGCACAATCAAATCGGCTAAGGCACTTTTAGATAGATCGCCGGAGGCTCATATTTATATTCTTTGCGGTGGGAATTCTGTCCATAAGGTCATGGACAGGGTTATACAAATGCCACTAATGGGCGTCATTTAGTACAATCCAATTATCTCCTAAGCCTCAACCCTTCTTCACACCTAAAAGACGGCAATCAGCCAGGCAGTGGTTAAAGATAACCACTAGCAATTACTTACTGATAGTAATTGCCACCGTCGGTGGATTCACATCTGATGCGGTCGTCAAAAAATTTGTATTACCAACCAATGCCTTATTACCTGGAATGCTTGCACTGTCATTGCGGGGAGACAAGCTACCCGTAGGGTACATATTTTGTTATTTGTTAGTCTTAGCACCACTCTGATGCCCGTCTCCACACGCTGCCATCAGTGAAGGATCGGCGGGATCAATAGTAAAATCTTCCCCACCGCGACAATCCCACTCGTTAAGACTCTTCAGCGAACAACTTGTTTCTATCGGGTCTGCTGGATAGGTCGACACAACACTGAGATCTTCTGTGTCTGGAGCACCAGCTTTAAATTGACCTTCATGATCCACAATAGCAGACACGAATGAGCTGCCCACTTTAATTAGGATTTTGCAAAAAATACGCACATAACGTGTGCTTTTCGTTTTGAAAATAAATATTTTTTTTCGTCGTCCCTACAGGGTCATAGATACATCTGAAACTGCAGGTCTCCCCCGCCCCATGGTCTGAATGGTGCTTTTTTTGAGTAGGGAAAATCTCTGGTGACTTGGTCCATGTCCCAAGTTGTATTGACGCCCAACCTTGTGTTGGGATTTAAATTGAAGTCGAAAAGTAACTGATATTTGAGTTCCCAGGTTGTCCACTCTCTCGCGTCTTCTCGCACCAGTACATCGTTCGCATAAAACCCATGCTGGATGGCGGTATGGTCGCTGATCCTACCGTGACGGGAGACGATCAACCCCCATTCGTGGCGCCGGACTTTTGATGGAGAAAATGACTCTTGCCACATCAGAGAGTCACTTTGTGATTTGTCATTTACGTAATCCACGTGGCGTAAAATATTCTGGATGGCATACGTGTAAAGAATATCTTCAGAGGCTTGTTGGCCCACTCCAACCTCAATTTCAGAGACTCGCCTAAGCATTCGTTTAGAAGCACCGAGCGCAACTAAAGACGTCTTGCGCTCCATTTTTTGCTCTTGTGATGTTTGGAGATATACCCGTT
>JBEIGW010000360.1:0-2893 GCA_040381655.1 Deltaproteobacteria bacterium | reverse complement strand
GAAAGGCCGAGATGCTTTCTTACAGGTTATGCGGGACCTCTATGAGACCTACAAGTTTAAACGTCTTGGCAGCAGCTCCCTGGTGACCTTCCTCAGAGCAAACACAACTAAGTCGATCGCCAAGCTAGGTATTAATCTTTCAGACGAAAAGACCAATAAAGCTGTAGGATCATGGGCTCAGAAGTGGCTCGCGCCGACCAAGCAACGTTAAGAATCCAGTGACTACTTACGAGTCCAGCTGATCCAAAACAGATTAGGCTTCAACTCTTGCAGGTCAGAGGCGATCAAAACCTTGGATCCGGGCATAAATAACAGACCCTCTGGTTTTTCAGCAGTCGAAGGTAAAACTAATTTTTCTTTGATTTTAAATGTTCTCTCGGTCAAACTTAATTCAGAACCGATCACAAAGATCGTTTGTAAACGGTCTGATAATAATGCCAACTCCCCTCGGTCCGTATAAGCTAGCTCACTGATATCCAGATCGGCTGGATAATCACTCGCCGGCGACCATGATTTCTTTGCGTGATACAAAAACTTATTATCTGGCCGCCCTGGCCAATTAATCCCTGAGTTTAACTCGGACTGACGCGCATCAGACGACGGGTTCATTAGGGAACCGTCAACTTTAACCCCGGTGGCCTTCTCACCTTGAGGCGCGAACTCTATCAGTAGCGGAGGATTTTTTTCTTTAACGGCCAAAATATGGCCGTTGGGGAGAATGACAAAGCCCTCAACCCGGCTTCCCGGATCTTGCTCCCAGGATGTCTTCAGATCACCGAGACTTTCGTCGTCTGAAGGGATTTTGAGCTCGATTAAACCAACCCTAGTCTTTTGAACCAAGTCAAAGATCTCGATGGTACTAGCTTCCTCGTTTGATATGTAGACGCGCCCTTTTGTGTCTGCAAATACTGCCTCCCACTGGGATGAGGCCTCTGCTGGCTGGGACTGCTGACGGCTCATGGCCCCTAGATCAAAACCTCCAAAGCTAAGATCTCCTTGCCGCATTTTTTCGTAATCGACCGTTAAGAGCTTTTTGTCAGCGTCATTAACGACAAGTATTTGTCTACGGCCAGTTTGTGGATCCACATAATGACTAAGCCCTGAAGCCTCTTTGATCGGCAAGGCAAATTCTCTCATCCCAACGGCCATGGATGAGCTTGGTCCAGCCGACAAAAGCTCTGAACGCGAGGCGTTCCTGCCTCTGCAACCAAAGGCAAAAACGACAACAAAAATTGCAATAAGACTACTACAACAATTCATACCTGGCCGCTATATTTGTCCGTCACCTATCACTTAGTAATAACTGAGCCTTTACTGAATGTCACACACCTAGTGGTAATCTCCGAATCAGTCCACGATGCGCCAGTGTACCAAGACGTAATCTGCACCCCAGCTTGATTTTTATAGGAACAGCCCTTAGTGCCTGTGTCGACGGTACACTGAGTCTGTGTATACAGTCCCTTTTCTTTTTCGCAGGCTTCTTTGGCGTCAGTCGAGTTTTTGTACTCATCACAATAGCTTAAATTGATCGACCCCGTCACATTTGAAATCTGACAGCTCTGATAAAAATCAGCGTTTGCATCATCTTTGGAACCACAATGAGAGAGTAAGGACAAAGTCCCGAGAAGCACTACTAAGATGCCAGCCAATTTCATAAGACCTCCAAACGACTTAAAAAATTCAAATCGATGACCATTATACACTAAATTAACCTAGCCAGCGCTGGCTAGCTCATGGTTCTAGAACAGACGATGTATCTAGTCGATAGCTCCGAACAAACCTGAATCATAGTCCTCAAAGGCTTTTTGTAGTTCCTCTTTGCTATTCATAACAAACGGCCCCATTCCAACAATGGGCTCTTCAATGGGTGCACCACCTAAAAAAAGCACCTTTGACGCCGTCGTTGCTTCCATGTGAATCATCTGGCCATCGCGCTCTAATACTGCCAACTGTGGCCCCTGTAAGACCTGACCCTCGCCCAGAGTCAGCGAACCCTCAAGGCACAACACTACGGCAGTATGCCCGGAAGGAACCTTCAATTCATGCCGGCTACCCTTAGCTAAAAACATGTCCCAGATATTGATCTGAGTGTGTGTTTGCGCCGGACCTATTTTGCCCTGAAATTCACCCGCGATAACACGAAGACTTGATTGTCCGTCTGTCAACGTTAGAATTGGAATATCAGAGGCTAGAAGAGTCTGATACCGAGGCGAAACCATCTTTAAACTGGCGGGAAGATTGACCCACAACTGTACCAGTTCAAAGGGGCCACCGACTTTACGAAAATGCTCGCCGTGCATCTCTTCGTGTAAGACCCCTGCACCGGCCGTCATCCACTGGACGTCCTGGGGACCGATGCGGCCCTTGTGGCCCACGGAATCACGGTGCTCGACCTCTCCACTGTAAACGATCGTCACCGTTTCAAACCCACGGTGTGGGTGAGCGCCGACACCCTTTCTCTCATGGGTGGCGGGAAACGAGACTGGTCCTGCATAGTCCAATAATAAGAACGGTGAAATATTCTGCCCCAGATCGTTATAACCAAACATCTGACGAACAGGAAATCCATCCCCCACCCAGTGCTGACCCCTGGGACCAACAATTTTAACGACACGCTTAGTTTGACTCATAGTGCCAACCCATTTTACAGCTCATGAAAGACATTACTTGAGTGACGCCGTGTCGAGAACAAACCGGTAGCGCACATCACTCTTGATCACTCTTTCGTAGGCCTCATTGACCTTTTGAAAGGGTATCAACTCAATATCTGGCATGATGTTGTGTTTACCGCAAAAATCAAGCATCTCCTGCGTCTCTGCTATGCCGCCAATCAATGAGCCAGCCAAACTTCGTCGGCCCATAATTAATGGGAATGGATGTATCGACATTGGCT